>CAZKQE010000365.1:0-2977 GCA_964554725.1 uncultured bacterium | reverse complement strand
CGGCCGCGCGCATCCGGGGCTCCCGGCCGGCGCCGGCGAAATGGCGCACGACCGCGGCGGCCGGCGCAGCAAGAGGCGGGCCGCGGCGGGGGGCAGCCGGCGATGCCGTGGGCCGCGCTCGCGGGGAAGGGAACGCATCCCGGCACCGGGCAGGGGCCGAACCGGGGGTGTGCCGCACCGGGGGCGCCGAACCGGGGTGGTGCGGGCCGCACCGGGACGCGCTAGACTGGCCGCGTTCTCCCCCGGGTTCCGGCGTTCTCCAGCCTCCTGGCGGTGCCCGATGCGTCAGGCCGCTCTGTCATGGTGCCTCGTGGTCGCCGCCACGCTCGCGGCGGCCGCCCCGCCGCCCGCGGCGGCCGGCGGGGACCCCGCAGGGTCGGCGGCGATCCTCTACCGCACCCAGGTCAGCGACGCGAACCTGATGGGCGTCACGGTCTCCAACTACGGGTTCGTCGGCAACAACTTCATCACGCGCTCGCCGTCCATGGAGTACCCGCTCGGCACCGGATACGAGCACCTCGTGAGCGGCGGACTCTGGGTCGGTGCCCGGGGTGCGGACGGCGCCGGGGCGTTCACGCGCGTGACCTCGGGATGCCTCGAGATCCCCCAGGGAACGTCGCCCGCCCAGGCGAGCGAGTTCACGCCGACCGGGGACCAGATCCGCATCCGCTCGAACCGACCCACGAGCCCCTTCTACCATCCGGAGGCCGTGAGCGAACTGGATCTCATGTCGGAGTTCGACGACCTCACGCCCCGGACGACCACCGGGAATCCCCAGACGCACCGGCCGCTCGGGCTGATCGTGCGGCAGGAGACATTCGCCTGGAGCGCCGGCCGGCTCGCGCACGTCGTGTTCTTCCGGTTCGTCATCCGGAGCGCCGGGCCCGTCCTCACCGATCTCCATGCGGGCCTCTTCACCCTCCTGGCGAGCGGACCGAAGAACGCCTACGCGACGTGGCCGCCCAGCTCCTCGGGCTCCTCGCTCGGCTCCTGGTACCGCAAGGCGTGGCTCGCGTACGACCCGCCGCTCCGGCTCCTGCGCGAGCACTTCTGCATGGGGCTCCCGGTCCCGACCGGCTGCAATCTCGGCATCGTCCCCTACTGGGCGGGGCTCGAGCTCCTGACCCCGACCGGCCCCGCGGGTCCGCGAGCGACGCTGGCGGCCTGGCGATGGGCGCCCGCCGATCCGGCCCGCGACGAGGACGTCGAGCGGTACGCGCTCATGAGCACCGGGACCGTCGCCGACCTCGCCCATCCCGACCTCATGCCGGTGACGGGGGACCCGGTGGAGCTGCTCGCGGTGGGTCCCTTCCCGGTGCTGGGCCCCGGGGACAGCCTGGTCGTAGGGTTCGCGCTCCTCGGCGGCGGCGACGTCGGCGACATCCAGGAGAACGCCGCCGTCGCCCAGAGCGCGTGGGACGCGAACTTCGGGAACCTGCCCACCGCGGTCGCGGTGTCGCGGACCGCCGTGGATCCCCGGCCCGACCGGGTGGCGATCGCCTGGCAGGTCTCGGAGCCGGGCGCGGCGTTCGCGATCGAGCGGCGCGGGCCCGCTGCGGCCGACTGGACCACGATCGCCCGACCGTTCGCCGACGGCACCGGGCGGATCGCGCTCGAGGACCGCGAGGTCGTCTCCGGCGCCCGCTACGGGTACCGGCTGCGGTCGCGCGCGTCCGAGGATGCGCCCGTCCTCGACGAGGTCTGGGTGGACGTGCCCGGAGCGGCGGCCCTGGGCATCGACGGCTGGGATCCGCCCTCCGGGTCGGGGGGACGGCTGCGCGTCGCGCTCACGCTCGCGGGGAGGGCGCCCGCCACGCTCACGCTGCTCGATCCCGCGGGTCGACGGCTCCACGCGCAGCGCCTCGACGGGCTCGGCCCCGGACGCCACGTCGTGACGCTCGAGGGCCCGCGCGACCTGCCCGCGGGCGTGTTCTTCCTGCGGCTCTCTCAGGACGGCCACATCGCCGGCCGGCGCGTGGTCGTGCTCCCGTAGCGTCACCGGGGTGCCCGTCTTGCTTTCGCACCTCTCGCTGCTATTATCGGCCCCCACGGTTTCCCGCGCGGCCGGTCCGGCCCCGCGGGGTCGACCCGACGTCATCGTGGGGATGTAGCTCAGCTGGGAGAGCACCTCGTTCGCAACGAGGGGGTCGGCGGTTCGAATCCGCTCATCTCCACCATTCTCATGGGCCAGGCCCAGCGCAACCCGAGCTTGTGAACCCCGTCAGGACCGGAAGGTAGCAGCGGTAAGCAATCCCTCGGGTGTGCCGCTGATCCCCTGGCCCTTATTCCGGCCGGCGGACGCCGTCGTCCGCTGCGGAACGGAGTCCATGGCCCATCGCGCGCTCGCCCTCAAGTACCGGCCCCAGGTCTTCGGCGACCTGGTGGGGCAGGAGCACGTCAGCGAGGTCCTGACCCGGGCGATCGAGACCGGCCGCGTCGCCCACGCCTACCTGTTCACCGGCGCCCGCGGGGTGGGCAAGACCACCACCGCCCGCGTGCTGGCCAAGGCGCTCAACTGCGAGCGGCGCGGCGACGGGAGCCGGAAGGGCCCCGATCCCTGCAATGCCTGCACCGCGTGCCAGGAGATCACGAGCGGGGTGTCGCTCGACGTGGCGGAGATCGACGGCGCCTCGAACCGCGGGATCGCCGACGTCCAGGCGCTGCGCGAGAAGGTGCGCTTCGCTCCCACCGGCGGGCGGAATCGCGTGGTCATCATCGACGAGGTCCACCAGCTCTCGAACGACGCCTTCGCGGCGCTCCTGAAGACGCTCGAGGAGCCGCCGGCGCATTTGGTGTTCATCTTCGCCACCACCGACCCGCAGAAGCTCCCGGACACCATCCGCTCCCGCTGCCAGCGGTTCGACTTCGCGCGCGTGCCGCTGCGCAAGGTGGCCGAACGCCTGCAGACGATCGCCGCCCGCGAACGCGAGGCGGAGGACGGCGTCCGCTTCACCCTCGGCGAGGGGGCGGCGCTGCT
>CAZKQE010000364.1:0-2984 GCA_964554725.1 uncultured bacterium | reverse complement strand
CGGTCCTTCTCGAGCGAGTGCAGGTACTCGACCACGAAGTCGCGCGCCAGCTCGCGGCAGCCGAGGCCGAAGGAGAGGCCGACGGCGAGCCCCACCGCCGCGATCGCGGTGATCCCGAGCGCCATCACGAACTGGGCGGCGAAGCCGAGCTGCTCGAGCGCGAGCAGCACCGCGAACGCCGACAGCACGGCGCTCACGACCTGACCGCGCGCGCGGCTCGCGCGCACGCCGCCGCTCTCGAACAGCCGGTGCGCGGCCCCGCCCAGCAGCCAGGCCAGCACCAGCCCGGCCGCCAGCATGATCGTCGCCGTCACCACCCGGGGCAGCGTGTCCACCAGGCGGTCGCTCACGCCCGAGGTGACGTTGAGGCCCAGCACGTCGAGCGCCAGCATCACGGTCACCACGACCACGGTCCAGCGCACCGCCCACGAGGCGAACGCCGCCGGCTCGTGGCCCGGCTCGGCGCCGGCGGGGCCGAACATCCCGCGCACGCCCTGGTTGAACCGCACCGCCCGCAGCAGGTGGAGCGTGAGCGTCTCGAGCAGCCGCGCCACCACCCAGCCGATGAAGACGACCAGCAGCGCCAGCAGCCAGTCCACCAGCACCTGCCCGGCGATGGAGAGGATGCCGCGCACGCGCTCGACCAGCAGGTCCCAGGTCCGCGACTGGAGGATGATGCTCCCGATCATGCTCTGCCCTCCCGATGAAGGGGCGCCCGGCGGCCGGCGGGAGGGCCGGACCGCGCGTCCCGGTGTCGGCTACGGCGTCGCGCTGCCGCTGGCCTCGGCGGCCGGTGTCCGCAGGGAGACGCTCTCGATCGTGTCCAGCACCTCGATCGCCCAGTCGAAGATGTTCCGCCGCAGCACCGTCTCCCGCAGGGCCGCCATGCGCTCGCGGCGCGCCTCGCGCGGCTCGCACAGCGCGGCATGCCAGGTGTCGGCCATGCCCTCGCGGTCGTAGGGCGAGGCGATCCAGGCGCGCTCCAGCTCGCGGGCGGCGCCGGTGAACGGCGAGAGCAGCAGCGCCCCGTCGTTGTCGGGCGAGGCGGCCACGTACTCCTTGGCGACCAGGTTCATGCCGTCGTGGAGCGACGACACCACGCACACGTCGGCCATGCGGTAGTAGGGGATCAGCCGCCGCACGTCGAGGTTGGCGCTGACGAGGTGGACGGTCGGGCCCGCGGCGCGCGGGAAGCGGCGGTTGATGCGGCGCGCGAGCCGGCGCGTGCGCGAGATCACCTCGCGGTACTCGCGCAGCTCGATGCGCGAGGGCACGCCGATCTGGATGTAGCAGAGCCGCCCCACCCACTCGGGGTACTTCTCGAACAGGCGCTCGAGCGCCTCGAGCCGGTCCGGGATGCCCTTCGTGTAGTCGAGCCGGTCCACCCCGAGCGCCACCGCGCAGTCCTGGAGTCCGAGCTGCTCGCGCAGCGCACTCTCGGCGCGGGCCGCCTCGGGCGAATCCGCCATGGCGCCGAACTCGTCGGCCGGCACGCTGATCGGCACGTGACGCACCCAGGTGCGGCGCGCGCCCAGCTCCACCGCCAGCCGCTCGCGGTCCACCCGCGCCTGCAGCTCGCCCGCCACCGAGTCGAGGAAGTTGAGCCCGTGCGCCCGGATGTGGAACCCGACCAGGTCGTTCGCGAGCATCCCTTCGAGCAGCTCCTGCCGCCACGGCAGGATGCGGAACACCTCCGGGTTGGGCCACGGGATGTGCCAGAACATCGCCACCTGGAGGTCCGGGCGCCGCTCCTTGAGCGTGCGGGCGGCGAGCGCGAGGTGGTAGTCCTGCAGGAACACCAGCGCCGGCCGGTCGCCGACCTCCTCGAGCACCGCCTCGGCGAAGCGGCGGTTCACCTCGCGGTAGCGCTCCCACTCCTCGAGGGCGAAGCGCGGGCGCACGTAGGCGATGTGGCAGAGCGGCCACAGTCCGCTGTTCGAGAACCCGGAGTAGTAGAGGGCGTGGTCCTCCTCGCTGAGCCACAGCCGCCGCAGCGTGTAGCGCGGCCGGTCGGGCGGGCAGGGGACGTGGTCGGCGCCCCCGGCGCTGCCCGCCCCGCTCGCCACCCACAGGCCGCCGAGCGCCTGGGCGACCGCGTCGAGCGCCACCGTGAGGCCGCCGGCGTTCCGCACCCAGCGCAGGCTGGCGCCGCTCTTCACGTGCGAGTAGGGCTCGCGATTCGAGACCACGACCAGCGTGCGGTCGCGCAGGTGCTCGCGCGCCCACACCTCGAGGTCCTCGCGCGTGGTGCGCGGGGGCCCCGCCGTCCGCTGCTGGCTGCGGACGGCAGCACGGCTCAGGGCGCCACGGATGCGATCGGGGAACTCGGACAAGGGGCCTCCGCTGGGGGGGAGCGGTCGCCGGTCACGGTCCGACGCTGCCCCGGCAGTATAGCCGCGTCGCCGGCGCGGGCCAACGCGGCGGGCGGTCGCGCTAGTCCACCACCGTACGGAAGCTGAGCGGGCGCTGCAGCCGCTCGAACCCCGAGCGGGCCGGGTGCTCCATCTGGGCGATGACGCGCTCGAGCCCCCGCATGGTGTTGAGGTCGCCCACCACGGCGAGCGAGGGCGGAGGGCCGTCCACGACCACGACGATGCGCAACGAAGCGCCGACGTGGTTCCACGCCGCGGCGGCGGCCCGGTTCGGCGGGTAGCCGGGCAGGATCACCACCACCTGGACCTCGGGCGGGGCCAGCGCGAGCGCCTGCAGCGGCTCGATGTCCACCGGCCAGTAGGGGAGCGCGAGGACCAGGTGCGAGAGTCCCGGCAGCGCCGTCGCGTCGTGCACCTCGCCGGCGGTGGGCAGGCGGCGGAAGTGGACCGCGGTGCCGAGCCGCAGGTCGCCGCGGTCGAGGATCAGCGGCGTGCCGATCGCGTCCACGCCCATCGCGCGGTTCGAGAACGGGCTGCCGAGCGGCGAGCGGGCGCTCCCGTCGGCGTCCGGCCGGGCGCCGAGCGGCGGGCCCGCCGCCGCGCAGCCGAGCA
>CAZKQE010000363.1:0-3012 GCA_964554725.1 uncultured bacterium | reverse complement strand
CTTCGGGCAGGCAGCCAAGATGTGTATCTCATTCAACAGCCTTTGGCCGCCGCCTCCGCCGCTTCCGCCGCCGCGCCCTCTCGATCGACGACCTGCTCGGGCTCGGCAGCCTCACCGCCGAGATCGCCCAGCTGATCACCGGGGCGGTCGCCGCGCGCCTCAACATGCTGGTCACCGGCGGCACCGGCTCCGGCAAGACGACGCTGCTCAACATCCTCTCGCGCTACATCCCGGCGGAGGAGCGCATCATCACGATCGAGGATTCGGCCGAGCTCATGCTCCAGCAGCCGCATGTCGTGCGGCTCGAGACGAGGCCGCCGAACATCGAGGGCAAGGGGCAGATCAACCAGCGGGACCTGGTCCGCAACGCGCTCCGCATGCGCCCGGACCGGATCGTCGTCGGCGAGGTCCGCGGCGACGAGGTGCTCGACATGTTGCAGGCCATGAACACCGGCCACGACGGGTCGATGACCACGATCCACTCGAACGGTCCGCGCGACGCGCTCCACCGCATGGAGAACCTGGTGCTCATGTCGGGGCACCAGCTGCCCGACAAGGCGATCCGGGAGCAGATCGCCTCGTCGCTGGAGCTGATCGTCCACGTGTCGCGTCTGGCCGACGGCACGCGCCGCATCCTCTCCGTGCAGGAGCTGCTGGGGATGGAGGGCAGCGTGGTGACGATGCAGGAGATCTTCCGCTACGTGCCGACCGGGGTGGATTCCAACGGCCGGTTCACCGGCTACTTCGAGGCCACGGGGCTGGTCCCCAAGTGTGGAGAGCGGATCCGTCTCGCCGGCGTGGACCTCCCGTCCGAGCTGTTCGAGCGCGGCCGTCGCTCCTAGGAGGCAGCCTTGATCCTCGCATTCAGCATCCTGATCTTCCTCGCCGTCGTGGTCGCCACGGTCGGCCTGGTGATGCATCGCAACAGCGAGGGCGCGCGCGAGCTCCAGGGCCGGCTGCGCAACCTGGCGAAGAAGAGCCGCGAGCTCCCGGGCCTGCGGGTGGAGCGCGACAAGCGCTACAGCGTCATCCCGTGGCTCGACGGCCTGCTCCGCCGCATCAACATCGCGCAGTCGCTCGAGATGCTGCTCTACAAGGCCGGCATGTCGATGCGGGTCGGTGTGCTGCTGCTGCTCATCGCGGCCTGCGGCATGGGCGGTTACTTCTTCGGCATCGTCGCCTTCCACCGCGCCCCGCCGGCGCTCCTGTTCATGCTGCTGTGCGGTCCGCTGCCCTACTTCTACGTGCAGTACCGCAAGCACCAGCGGATGTCGGCGTTCGCCCGCGAGTTCCCGGACTCGCTCGACCTGCTGGTCAGCGCGCTCCGCGCCGGGCTCTCGTTCTCGGCCGCGATGCAGATCGTCGCCGAGGAGTCGCCCGAGCCGGTGCGCGGCGAGTTCGCGATCACGGTCGAGGAGCAGTCGCTGGGCCTCGACTTCCGCGAGTCGCTCGTCAACCTCACGCGCCGCGTCGACTCGCTCGACCTGCGCTTCTTCGTCACCGCCATCGTGCTGCAGCGGGAGACCGGCGGCAACCTCGCCGAGATCCTCGAGAACACGTCGCGGCTCATCCGCGACCGCTTCCGCATCCTGGGCGACATCCAGACGTTCACCGCCCAGGGCCGACTGACCGGTCTCATCCTGCTCTGCCTGCCCGCCTGCATCGGTCTGTTCATGTTCATCATGACCCCGGACTACTTCAAGCCGATGATCACCAGTGAAGCCGGGCGGGCCGCGCTCTGGTTCGCCGCCTTCATGCAGATCACCGGCGCCCTCGTCATCCGCAAGATCGTCAACATCAAGGTGTGACCATGCTCCTGATCCTGATGAGTGTGCTGATCTTCGCGGCGGTGACGATGGCCGCCTTCGCCTTCTACACGACCGCGGTCACCGAGCGGAACCCGGTCGCGCTGCGCCTCCGCGAGCTGCGGATGCTGCACGCGAACACCGCCTCGGTCGCCTACGGCCGGCGGCCCGGCGCGCTGCTCAAGCTGATCGCCCAGCTGGGCGGGTTCCTGCCCGCCGCGGACGGCGCCGATGCGCTGCGCACCGGCCTGGTGCGGGCCGGCTACCGGCGCGCGGACGCGCCGCTCATCTTCATGGGCTGCAAGATCGTGTTCGCGGTCGCCCTGCCGCTGCTGGCGATGGTGTTCGGCTACGCGACCGCCCGCTCGGTGGGCAACACGATGCTGCTGTCGGTGCTGCTCGCCTTCGTCGGCTTCTACGTGCCGACCTTCTTCATCGCCATGCGCCAGCGCCAGCGGCACAGCGAGATCCTCTCCGCCCTGCCCGACGGCCTCGACCTGATGGTCGTCTGCGTCGAGGCGGGGCTCGGGCTCGGCGCCGCCCTCCAGCGGGTGGGCGTCGAGATCCAGCTCTCGAGCCCGCAGCTCGCCGACGAGCTGTCGCTGGTGAACCAGGAGATGCAGACCGGCGTCGCCCGCATCGACGCCCTGCGCAACCTGGCCGAGCGCACCGGGGTGGACGACATCTACTCGCTGGTCGCCATGCTGATCCAGACCGACCGCCTCGGCACCAGCGTCGCCCAGTCGCTGCGCGCCCACGCCGAGTCCATGCGCACGCGCCGCCGCCAGCGGGCCGAGCAGATGGCCCGCAAGGCCAGCATCAAGCTCGCCTTCCCGCTCGTGTTCCTGATCTTCCCCGCCCTGCTCGTCATCATCCTCGGGCCGGCGGGCATCCAGCTGCTCAAGGCGCTGTCGGCCGACCGCTAGCGGTCGCGCCGCCGGCGACGCAGTCCGGGCCCCGCGGGCGACCGCCGGGGCGGAAGGGGGGTGAGTGCTCATGATGATGCAGATCATCCTGTGGGGTGCCGTCGCACTGTTCGGCTTCCTCTGGTGGCAGCGCCACAACGCGAACAAGAAGGCCCGTCACCGCGGCTAGGGACCGCCCCGCGCCGGGACGCCCCGCGCACCGCATCCCCGTCCCCCGACCCGCTGGACCGCCCTCCGGCCGAATCGCCCGGCGCCCGCACGGACCCCCGACCCACGATCCC
>CAZKQE010000362.1:0-3018 GCA_964554725.1 uncultured bacterium | reverse complement strand
GGCCGCGGGCCGCCGCCGCGGGGGCCGCGGCCGCCGCCGCGCGCCGGCGCCACGGCAGCGCGCCGTCGTCCAGCAGCAGCAGGGCGAGCGCCGCGGTCAGCAGGTTGAAGAAGCCGTAGTTCCCGGTCGCCGCGATGGCCCCCTGCAGCGCGACCATGGCCCCGGCGCCCGCGAAGCGGATCCGGCGCGGGGCCAGCACCAGGAACGGCGCCAGGCCCTCGATCGCGAACATCCCGACCGCCGAGAACCGGTGGAGGGCCTCCGGCAGCTGGTGCGCGTACCAGGCGGTCCAGGGCGGCAGGCACTGGGTCTCGTAGTGGTAGGTGAGCGCCGTCAGGTCGCGCCAGGACGGGTCGCCGCCCGCCAGCTTGGCGACCGCCGAGGAGACCATGAGGCGGACGAGCAGCGCGCGCAGCGCCCACAGCGCGAGCCGCGAGGGCGGCGCGTCCACGCCGGGCCGCGCGCGCAGCCGGAGCGGGGCGAGGAAGATCGCGAGGAACGAGGTCTCGAGCAGCAGCGCGTCCCACTGGAAGGCGCAGAACTCGCGCGCCACCGTCGCCAGCGAGAGGTAGAGCAGCCAGCAGCCGGCGAGCGTCGCCGCCGGGGCGAGCCCGGCCGCCAGCAGCAGGGCGAGCACCACGCCGCCGGCGCACATCGCCTGGAGGGCGGCGTCCCCGGCGCCGAGCCAGGCCAGCGTCGGCACGAGCCAGAAGCGCTCGGCGCCGTAGGCACCCGCCACCGCGTCGAGCGCCGGCCCGGCGGGGAGGATGCCCTCGCGCCCCACCAGGCCCACGATCTGGCTTCCGAGCGAGAGGAACGCGATCGCGTACACCGCGCCGAGCGCGCGCAGGAAGAGCGCCGCCACGCGGCGCTCGCCGGGCGGCACCACGTGCGGGCCCCAGATCGCGCGCGTGAGGCGCTCGGCGAGCGGGCGGTGGCGCGCGACCCACCGGTAGCACGCCTCGCTCGCGGCGGCGAATCCCGGCAGCCGGCGGTAGAGCGCGAGCGCCCCGCCGCGGCCCGGCGCGTGGGCCAGCGAGCGGAACACCGCCTCGGCGCCGCGCGAGACCCGGCCGTCGGGCTCGACCAGATGGACCGCCTCGGCGAGGCGATCGCGCGGCACGCCCGGAGCGCGCCCGGCGGCGTCCTGGTACGGGGCGCACTCCACCCGGTCGCCGAGGACGTGTTGCCAGCGCCCGATCCACGCGCGGCAGAAGGCGCACGCGCCGTCGTAGAGGAGCAGAGGTCGCGGCGGCGGCGTCACGGTCCCGGACGCGCCGCGCGCGGGGCCTCGCGGCGGCTCATCGCCGGCCGGCGGCGCGTCCCGCGCCGGTCAGGCGCGCTCCTCCCACACCCGGCACAGGTGGACGATCACCTCGACCGCCTTCTCCATGTCCTGCGCCGAGACCCATTCGAGGCGCGAGTGGTAGTTGTTCTCGCCGGCGAACAGGTTGGGGGTGGGGAGTCCCATGAAGCAGAGCCGCGCCCCGTCCGTGCCGCCGCGGATCGCGGTCTCCCGCAGCTCGATCCCCGAGCGCCGGATCGCCTCGCGCGCGTTCTCGACCACCTCGGGGTGGCGGTCGAGCACCTCCTTCATGTTGCGGTAGGACTCCTCGCGCGTGAACGACACCGTGGCCCCCGGCCAGTCGGCCACGGTCGCGCGGGCGAGGCGCTCGAGATACGCCTCCTTGACCGCCAGCTCGGCGGTGACGAAGTCGCGGATCAGGAACCGCACCGAGGTGCGATCGACCGAGGCGCTCATCATGTAGGGGTGGACGAACCCCTCGCGTCCGGAGGTGGTCTCGGGCGAGAGGGAGTCCTTCGGCAGCCGCTGGATGAAGTCGGCCGCCACCTTGATCGCGTTGACCATACGCCCGTGCGCGAGTCCGGGATGCGTGTTGAAGCCCTGGAACGTCACCACCAGCGCGTCGGCCGAGAAGGTCTCGATCTCGAGCTGCCCGCGGCCCGCCGCGTCCATCGTGTAGGCGCAGTGCGCGCCGAACGCCGCCACGTCGAAGTGGTCGGCGCCGCGCCCGATCTCCTCGTCGGGCGTGAACGCGACCCGCACCACCCCGTGCGGGATCTCCGGATGCGTGACCAGATACTCGGCCGCGGCGACGATCTCGGCGACGCCGGCCTTGTTGTCGGCGCCGAGCAGGGTGGTCCCCGAGGCGGTGATGATGTCGTGCCCGATCTGCTCGCGCAGGTTCGGCTGGTCGGCGAGCCGCAGCACCGCGGCGGGGTCGTCCGGCAGGACGATGTCCGCGCCCTGCCAGTCCCGGTGGACGATCGGCCGCACCCCCTCGCCGCTCGCCTCGGGCGAGGTGTCGACGTGGGCGAGGAAGCCGATCACCGGCACGTCGGGCTTCTTCGTAGTCGCCGGGACGGTGCCCATGACCACCCCGTGCGGGGTGCGGACCACGTCCGTGAGCCCGATCTCCCGCAGCTCCTCCGCCAGCCGGTCGAGCAGCACCAGCTGCTTCGCGGTGCTGGGGGCGGTCGTCGCGCCCTCGGCGGACTGGGTGTCGTAGGTGACGTAGCGGAGGAAGCGCTCGACCACGGAGGTGCGGGCGGCGGTGAGGGGCATCGGCGGTCTCCTCGCGAGGGCAGCGGACGACGGGCGGACGGCGAGCGTAGTCGAGCCGTTCGGGTCGCCGCAATGCCGCAGGCATCCGGCCGCGCGGGGGCCGTGGATCGAGCGACCCGCCCGGCCGGGCGGCCGGGCTGGCGCCCCGCGCCCGGCCGGGGTAGGGTGACGGTCGACCCGTCCCGTCGACGGTGACCCGAGGGCCACGGATGTCCCTGGACCGACGCTCGCCACCCCCGCCGAACCCGCCGGCCGTCCGGTCGGCGTCTCCCCGCCGATGGTGAACCTCGCGCGCCGCATGGTCGCGGCCTACCGGCACAACTTCCACGACCAGCGTCGCGAGCGCCTGTTCCTCGCCTCGCTCGCCTTCTTCGTGAGCTTCGGGCTGGCGCGCCTCGTCACCTTCGGCGGCCGCGCCGAGTGGCTGCCGA
>CAZKQE010000361.1:0-3045 GCA_964554725.1 uncultured bacterium | reverse complement strand
CGGGCTCATCGCCCTGTGCACGGTCCACTGTGGCCGCAGCACGCTCAACGGCCACGGGCTCCGTCGGCGTGGTCGTAGCAGGCGGGGATTCCGCCGCGCTGGCGGAGAACCTGGCCGGCGCGGATTGCGTCTTCGCTATTCAGGATCCGCGCCTCGGGCAGTTCACCCCGGAGCTCCACGCCGCCGCCCTGTGCGACGACGCGCTCGCCGTGCGGGTGCTGCGCGAGGACGTCGGCCGGCACAACGCGGTGGACAAGGTCGCCGGCTGGCTGGTCGAGGCGGACGGCTACCCGGCCTCCGGCGGCGTGCTGTGGGTGAGCGGGCGCGCGGGGGCCGAGATCGTGCTCAAGGCGGCCCGGGCACGCATCCCGGTGCTCGCCGCGGTGGGCGCCCCGACCACGCTGGCGGTGGACCTCGCCGCGGCGGCCGGGCTCACCCTGGTGGGGTTCCTGCGCGCCGGCGGGATGAACGTCTACACCGCGCCCGGGCGCATCGGCTAGGATGGAGCGTCCCGACCCCTTGAGGAGCGAACCCATGTCCCTCGACAAGTCCGCGAGCACCGCACGGCTCGTCCAGCTGTGCATCGGCTACTTCGGCTTCTACACCGTCACCGGCGTGCTGGTGAAGTACTTCACCCAGCTGCGCGAGCCGAAGATGTCGGACATGGCGTTCCTGTTCAACAACACCCTGGGCGGCAGCATCTTCGCGGTCGGCGTCGTGCTGCTGCTGGGGTGGATCAAGCTCAAGTCGAACCAGATGGTCCAGTGGGGGCCGTTCCGCCTGCCCTCCGAGGTGCGCTACATCGTCCCCTCGGGGATCTGCACCGCGATCGTCATCCCCACGACAACGCTGATGTACACGCTGCCGATCTCGGTGCTGGTCGCGATGGTCATCATGCGCGGCAGCATCATCGTGATCAGTAGGCTGGTGGACGAGGTGCAGATCCGCCAGGGCATCCTGAAGAAGCGGGTGTTCCACGAGGAGA
Source organism: uncultured bacterium (assembly GCA_964554725.1). Taxonomy (GTDB): domain Bacteria; phylum Eisenbacteria; class RBG-16-71-46; order RBG-16-71-46; family RBG-16-71-46; genus WS-11. The sequence goes on along the minus strand of CAZKQE010000361.1, from coordinate 2,060 downwards.
ACCTGGCGGTGGTGTTCGCCCTGCTCGCGGTGGGGACCAACGTGGTGCTGCTCCCGCTGGTGGATTTCCTCGCCTCGCAGAACATCCCCGCCGACCGCTGGCTGGGGCTCAAGGCGGGCGCCGGCCGCGGCAGCTTCGACTTCCTCTCCTCGGCCGCGGCGATGACGATCCTGGGCACCTATCTGGTCGCCTACTCGATCCGGCTCTACATCATGAACTACTACAAGAACACCCGCGCGCAGGGCGTCGCCCAGGACAACAAGGGCTTCTTCGCGATCGAACAGCTGGCGGCGAGCGGCACCATGCTGCTGGGGGGGATCGTGCTGTTCTTCGGTCCCGGGCTGTTCGGCTGGAGCGACTTCCGGGTGCTCGCGTTCCGCGACGCGATCACGAGCCCCGACCCGGCGGCGGTGCTGTCGGGGGTCCCCTACGGGATCGTCGCCTTCTTCTCGGTCTTCATCTTCATGTTCAAGGGCCGCACCGCGACCTTCGCCGGCCTCGTGAACCGTCTCACCTCGCTGGTCGCCGGCACCGCCGCCACGCTGATCCTGTTCTTCACCTTCGGGCAGCGGTTCCCGAGCGCCCAGGACTGGATCTCGCTCGGGTTCATCCTGGTCGCGGTCTGGTTCCTGACCCGCGCCGAGCAGCTCCGCACCGCGGAGCTGGCGGCCGAGCGCGGCCGTCTCGCCGCCTCCGCGCCCGCGCCCGCGGCGGCCGGCCGTCCCTGAGGGCGGCCCCTCAGCCGGTCCCGGCGGGGCCCGCGTCGCGCTCCCGCACGCGCAGCACGACCAGCGTCATGTCGTCCCCCGGCTCGACCCCGGCGAGATGGGCGCGCACCTCCGCCAGCGTGCGGTCCGCCACCTCGACCGCCGGCAGGTCGCGCGGCAGGCCGGCGAGGAACCGCGCCAGGCGGTCCTCCCCGAACAGCTCCTGGCCCGCGTTCGCGGCCTCGCTGATCCCGTCGGTGTAGAGGACCAGGCAGTCGCCGGGGGCCAGCGTCACCGAGGCCTCGGCGACCGCGATCTCCTCCTGGATGCCGAGCAGCAGGCCACCCACGCCCAGCTCCTCGACCGTGCCGTCGGCGTGGCGCAGCAGCGGGTAGTTGTGGCCGGCGTTCGCGTAGTCGAGGCGCAGGGTGGCCTCGTCCACGCGGGCGAGGAAGAAGGTGGCGAACTTCCCGGTGGGGGCCCCGCCGCACAGCAGACGGTTCATGTTCGCGAGCATGTCGGCGACCCCGGGCACCGCCCCGGCCTGCGTCCGCAGCGAGGCCTGCAGCATCGAGGACATCAGCGCCGCCGCGACCCCCTTGCCCGAGACGTCGGCGATCGCCAGCAGCAGGGTGTCGCCGACCGGGACCACGTCGTAGAAGTCGCCGCTCACCTGCCGCGAGCTGACGTTCACCGCGTGGACCTCGAGCCGCGGCATCGCCGGGAACCGCGAGAGCAGGAACGCGCGCTGGATCCGCCGCGCCAGGTCCAGCTCCTGCTCGGCGCGGGCACGCTGGATCGCATCCTGATAGAAGATGATCGCCAGCATGACGCCGGTGAAGAGCACCGCGAACAGCAGGGTGAACATCGCCACCGAGGCCACCGTCCGGCCGCTGCCGAGGAAGCCGGGCAGCACCCACAGATGGATGATCCAGGCCGCGAGCGCCGCGCCGAGGATGCTGGCGGCGGTGAACAGCATCGAGATGCGGAGCACCGCCGCGGTGTGCGACTCGCCCGGGCGCTCCGGCAGCCGCGGCATCAGCAGGTACTCGACGGCCCACAGCATCACGCCGATCACGTAGGCGAACACCAGGGTCAGGCGCAGCGCGCTCCACGACCCGCGCCAGCCCCCGCCGAACAGGATGGCGAAGAATAGCGCCATCGGCACCGCCAGCAGGGCGTGGCGCCAGAGCATGGTGAGGAATCCCCGCGCGGCGGATCGCGGGGTGGAGGACCGGGGCGGCCGGGGGGGTCGGTCGGGCACGGGCGCATGATACCCCGGACCCGTCCACCGGCAGGCGGAGCGCTCCCGCCGGTCGCCCCGCCGCCTCGCCGCCGGCCGGCCGGGCCGCG
>CAZKQE010000360.1:0-3060 GCA_964554725.1 uncultured bacterium | reverse complement strand
CGCGCCGTGCCTCGCCGGGCGCGCCGGCCGCGAGCGCCAGCGCGGCACGGCCCAGGTCGAGGTCGGGATGCCCGGGGTCGCGGCGGGCGACCTGCTCGTAGTCGGCGCGCGCGCCGGCGAGGTCGCCGGCGATCCGGCGCAACTCGCCGCGCGCGAGGTAGAGCGCCAGGCTGTCCGGGTGGGCGGCGATCGCCCGCGTCAGGTCCGCGATCGGCACCGGCGTGGGCGCGTGGGCGCCCGCGCGGCCGGCCGGCGCCGCGGCGAGCAGGACCACGAGGGGCAGGATGCGGTGCGAAGGGTGCATGAGCTCTCCAGGGGCGCCACGCGCCGTCCGCGACCTCCGCCGCGGCCCGGGACGCGGCCGCACGGACCGATCCGGCGCGGAGTGTACTGCACGGCGCATGCGTGGGGCGACCGCGAATCGGGCGGCCGGCCCGCACCCCGGCGACCCCGTGCTACCCTGCGGCCCGATGGCCCCCACCCCGCGTCACTCGAGCGGCGGGCGCTTCCGCGTCCGCGATCTGCTGCCGTTCGGTCCCGGTCGGCACCCGCGGCCGCGCCCGTTCGTCGAGATGGCGCAGGTGCTGTGGGAGAACCGCGACAACCTCCCCTACGCCTGGCGCATCCTGACGCGCGGCGTGTGCGACGGCTGCTCGCTCGGGCCCCGCGGGCTGCGGGACGACGTCATCGCCGGCGTGCACCTCTGCATGACCCGGCTCAAGCTGCTGCGACTCAACACGATGGGGCCGATCCCGGAGGCGCGGCTGGGCGACCTCGCGGGGCTGCGGGCGATGGGCAACCCGGAGCTCCACCGGCTGGGGCGGCTGCCCTGGCCGCTCATCCACCGGGCCGGGAGCGGCCGGCTCGACCGCCTCTCGTGGGACGAGGCGCTGGCCGTCGTCGCCGAGGAGCTGCGCGACGTGCCGGGCGAGCGGATGGGGTTCTTCGCCACCTCGCGCGGCCTGGTCAACGAGACGTACTTCGCGTTCCAGAAGGCCGCCCGGCTGCTGGGATCGAACCACGTGGACTTGTGCGCACGGCTGTGTCACGCGGCCAGCGTGGCCGGGCTCAAGGACACCCTCGGCATCCCCGCCCCCACCTGCTCGCTGAAGGACCTGATCGGCGCCGATCTGGTCGTGATCCTCGGCTCCCACCTCGCGAACAACCAGCCGGTCACCACGAAGTACCTGTGCTACGCGAAGCGCCGGGGCACGCGCATCCTGGTCGTCAACCCGATGCGCGAGCCCGGGCTCGAGCGCTACTGGGTGCCGAGCGACCTGCGCAGCGCCCTGTTCGGCACCCGCCTGATGGACGACTTCTTCCAGGTCGCGGTGGGCGGCGACATCGCCTTCCTGCACGGGGTCCTCAAGCGGCTGATCGAGAGCGGCGGCCTCGACCGCGAGTTCATCGCCGCCCGCACCGCCGGCTTCGACGCGCTCGAGCGCCTGCTCGCCGCCACCTCGTGGGAGTCGCTCGAGGAGGCCGCCGGGCTCCCGCGCGCCGAGATGCTGCGGTTCGCCGACCAGTACGCGCGCGCGAAGACGGCGGTGTTCGTCTACAGCATGGGCCTCACCCAGCACCGATTCGGCGTGGACAACGTCAAGGCGCTGGTGAATCTCGCGCTCGCGCGCGGCATGGTGGGGCGCGAGCGGTGCGGGATCATGGCGATCCGCGGTCACTCCGGCGTGCAGGGCGGCGGCGAGTGCGGCGTGGACCCCGACAAGCTGCCGGGCGGTTTCGAGGTGGCGAACGACGAGGACCGGCGGCGCTTCGAGACCCTGTGGGACCATCCGCTCCCGGCGTGGAAGGGGCATCGCACGCTGCAGATGCTGGAGGCGGCCCATCGCGGCGAGCTCGACCTGCTCTACTCGCTGGGCGGCAACCTGCTCGAGACCATGCCCGACCGCGACTACATGCGCGCCGCGCTCGCACGGGTGCGGTTCCGCATCCACCAGGACATCGTGCTGAACACCTCCTCCCTGCTCGAAGGCGGCACCGTGCTGCTGCTCCCCGCGCAGACCCGCTACGAGACCCCGGGCGGCGGCACCGCGACCAGCACCGAGCGGCGGATCCGCTTCACGCCCGAGATCGCGGGGCCGCGCATCGCCGAGGCGCGCCCGGAGTGGGAGATCCCGGTGCGGGTCGCCCGCGCCGTGCGGCCGGCCCTGGCGTCCCGGCTGGCGTGGCGCGGCACCGCCGACATCCGGCGCGAGATGGCGCGCGCGATGCCGCTCTACGCCGGGGTCGAGGAGCTGGCGGGCGAGGGACAGTGGGTGCAGTGGGGCGGCGAGCGACTCTACGCCGACGGGTTCCCGCGCATGCCGGAGGGGCGCGCGCGCTTCACGCCGGTCCCGGTCCCGCGCATCGAGATCCCGCCCGGCGCCTTCTACCTCACGACCCGCCGCGGCAAGCAGTTCAACAGCATGGCGCAGGGGCGGCGCGACTTCCTGATGGGCAGCGACCGGCGGGACGACGTGCTGATCCATCCCGACGACGCGGCGGCGCTGGGGGTGGCGGATGGCGATCGCGTGCGCCTGCGCTCCGAGGTCGGCGCCTGGGAGGGGCGCGCGAAGCTCGCGCCCATGAAGGCGCGGCACCTGCAGACCTACTGGCCCGAGACGAACGGGCTCATCCCCCGCCGCTTCGACCCGGTCTCGGGCGAGCCCGACTACAACGCCGTCGTCACGGTCGAGCGGGTCGAGGGCGCGGCGGAGCCGGCGGGGTCGCCGGCCCGGTCGCGCCGGGCACCCGCCTAGCCGTACCGGCCCTCGATGTAGTCGGCGGTCTTCGCGTCGCGCGGGCTCAGGAACAGGTCCTCGGTCGTGTCGTGCTCGACCACCCGCCCCAGCAGCATGAAGATGCACTCGTCGCTCACCCGGCGCGCCTGCGCCATGTTGTGGGTGACCACGATCAGCGTGTAGCGCTCCTTGAGCCCGAACATCAGCTCCTCGATCGCCCGCGTGCCCTCGACGTCGAGCGCCGAGCAGGGCTCGTCCATGAGGATGACCTCGGGCTTGAGCGGCAGCAGCCGCGCCAGGCACAGCTTCTGCTGCTGCTCGA
>CAZKQE010000359.1:0-3094 GCA_964554725.1 uncultured bacterium | reverse complement strand
GGCGATCCCGGCGAAGAAGGCCCCGAGCACGAACGCGAGCACCTTGTAGGAGGTGGTGTCCACGCCGAGCGCCTCGGCGGCCACCTCGTCGTCGCGGATCGCGAACAGCGCCCGCCCGTGGGTGCTGGCGGCGAGGTGGCGCGAGAGCAGGATCACCGCCGCCACGCCGACGCCGACCCAGAAGAAGTTGACCCAGCCCGGGATGCCCGGCAGGCCGCGGGCCGCCCCCACCGCGTCCACGTTGAGGATCAGCACGCGGATGATCTCGCCGAATCCGAGGGTGACGATCGCCAGGTAGTCGCCGCGCAGGCGCAGCGAGGGCAGGCCGACCAGATAGCCGGCGAGGGCGGCGAGCAGCCCGCCCAGCAGCAGCGCGATGAGCAGCGCGATCCCTTCGGCCAGCGGCCGCGGCAGGCCGGCGGCGCCCAGCGCCGCGACCCAGCGCAGGCCGACGTGGAGCGAGAACATCGCCGAGCCGTAGGCGCCGAGCGCCATGAATCCAGCGTGCCCGATCGAGAACTGCCCGGTGAACCCGTTCACCAGGTTGAGCGAGACGGCGAGGATGATGTTGATCCCGCACAGGACGATGACCTGGGCGAGGTAGGGGTTGATCAGCGGCGGCAGCAGCACGTTCGCCGCCACCAGCGCCCCCAGCACCACCGCGCCCCAGGCGAGCTGCCGCATCTCACACCTTCTCGGCGGGCGGCTGACCGAGCAGCCCCGACGGCCGCACGAGCAGGATGAGGATCAGCAGCACGAAGGCGATCGCGTCGCGCCAGGTGGGCGACAGGTAGCCGACCACCATGACCTCGGCGATGCCCATGACCATGCCGCCCAGCACCGCGCCCGGGATGTTGCCGATCCCCCCCAGCACCGCCGCCACGAACGCCTTGAGTCCCGGCATGATCCCCATGTAGGGCTCGATCTTCGGATTCTGCAGGGCGACCAGCACGCCGGCCGCCGCCGCCAGCATCGAGCCCAGCACGAAGGTGAAGGTGACGATCCGGTCCACCGAGATGCCCATGAGGGCCGCCGCCGTGTGGCTGTAGGAGACCGCCCGCATCGCCTTGCCCGCCCGCGTGTGCAGGACGACGAAGCGGAGCCCCAGCATCAGGGAGAGCGAGACGACCAGGATGATGACCTGCTGGTTCGAGATCGTCACCCCCATGCCGAGCGGGATGTTCGTCGCGCGGATGATCTGGGGGAAGAACTTGGGGTCGGCGCCGAACAGGAGCTGTCCGCCGTTCTCGAGGAACAGCGAGACGCCGATCGCGGTGATGAGGGCCGCCAGCCGCGACGAGCGGCGCACCGGCTTGTAGGCGAACCGCTCGATGAGGAACCCCACCACCGCGCAGCCCGCCATCGCGAGGACCAGGATCCCGGCGGCCTTGGCCGGGTTCGGGTCCACCGCCGCCCCGGTGAACCGCGCGGCGTAGAAGGCGAAGAACGCGCCCAGCATGTAGACGTCGCCGTGGGCGAAGTTGATCAGCCGCAGGATCCCGTAGACCATCGTGTAGCCCAGAGCGATCAGGGCGTACACGCTCCCCCACGTGATGCCGTTGACGAGCTGCTGGAGGAACTCGGACACGCGGGGCTACGGAGCGATCGCCGTCTCGAACACCTTCTTGCCGTCCTTCACCGCGATCATGACGATCGGCTTCTTCGGGTTGCGGTTCTCGTCGAGGGTGATGGTCCCGGTGGCGCCCTCGTAGCCGGCGGTCGCGGCGATCAGGTCGCGGAGCTTGCGGGTCGCGGTCTTGCGCGCCTCGCTCCCGGCCTTCGAGGAACCCAGCCCGGCGAAGGTCGCCGGGTCCTCCGCCGCCAGCTTCTCCATCGCCGCGAACAGCACCCCGGCCGCGTCGTAGGCGAGCCCGCCGATCGCGTCCGGGTCGCCCTTGAACTTCGCCCGGTAGGCGGCGAGGAACGCCTGCAGCCGCGGGTTCGGCTGGTCGAGCGACCAGTGGTTCGAGTAGTAGCAGCCGTTCATCGCCTCGCCGCCGATCTCGAGCAGCTTCTCGCTCTCCCACCCGTCGCCGCCGATGATCGGGATCGTGAGCCCCAACTCGCGCGCCTGACGTCCGATCAGCCCCGCCTCGGTGTAGTAGCCGGGCAGGATGATCGCCTCGGGCCGCTTCGCCTTGATCGCCGTCAGCTGCGCCCGGTAGTCCTGGTCGCCGGACTGGTAGGACTGCTCGATCTCGATCCGGCCGCCCTGCTTCACGAACTCGGCGGTGAAGAACTGGGCGAGCGCGACGCTGTAGTCGTTCTTGATGTCCTTCAGCATCGCCACCCGCTTGAAGCCCAGGTTCTGCGCGGTGAAGCGCGCCATCACCGCCCCCTGGAAGTCGTCCAGGTAGCACATGCGGAAGATGAAGTCGCCGACCTGGGTGACGCCCGGGTTGGTCGAGGAGGGCGAGATCATCGGCACGCCGTTCTGCTGGCAGATGGGTCCGCCCGCGAGGCTGCGCGACGAGGCGACCTCGCCGAGCACCGCGATGACGCGGTCCTGGTTGATGAGCTTCTGGACGACGCTGGCCGCCTCCTCGGGCCGCCCCTGGTCGTCCTCGACCACGACGCGCACCGGCATGCCGCCGATCTTCCCCTGCTTCTGCGCGATCAGTTCGTCGAGCGCGACCTCGACGCCGGCCTTGGTGGACTGCCCGAAGGTGGCATCCCCGCCGGAGAGCGATCCGTACTCGCCGAGGACCAGTTCGTCGGTCGCGGATCCCCCGCACCCGGCGAGCGCCAGCGCGGCGACGAGGATCCCCGCGAGCCCAGGAAGCAGACGGTAGCGTTCCATCATCTCAGTCTCCTTGTCGGTGCCTGCCGGATCGTGGGGTACCCGTGCCCGGCCGGCCACGGGGTGCGGACGCGCGCGACGCCGGCCCCCGGGGCCGGCGCGTGGCGGGAAGAGCCGGGAACAGGTAGCACGCGCGCGCGCGTGGAAGCAAGCGGGCCGGGGACGGCCGCGGCGGTTGCCGACCCGGCGCCGGCGCTGCTAGTGTCGCGCCCATGAGGGTCGCCCCGCGCGCACGGATGCGCCGCGCCGCCGCGTTCGCGCTGCTGCTGGCGCTGCCGCTGGCCGTGGCCGGCT
>CAZKQE010000358.1:0-3097 GCA_964554725.1 uncultured bacterium | reverse complement strand
TCTTGGTGCGGTTGTAGGCGTTGAAGCTCTTACCGCCCGCCGCGGTGGGGCTGGCCTGGCTCGACGGCTGGCGGCCGCAGACGTTCGCGCTCGCCGACGGCACCACCGAGGTGGTGGCGCTCGGCGCCGGGCCGCCGCTGCTGCTGCTGCCGCCGCTGCCCGGGTTCAAGGAGGCCTGGGTCGCCGTCGCCTGGCGGCTCGCGCGGCGGTTCCGGGTGGTCACCTGTGACCTGCGCACCCGCTTCCCGGCGCGCCCGGCGTGGCCGGCGCTGGTCGCCGACCTCGAGCGGGTCGCCGACGCGTTCGCCCCCGGCCGGGCGGTGGTGGTCGGCCACTCGCTGGGCGGCGCGCTCGCCCAGCGCTGGGCGCTGGCGCGGCCGGAGCGGGTCGCGGCACTGGCGCTGAGCAGCAGCTTCGCGCGCGTCGGCAGCACGCGCGGGCAGTGGGCGAAGCGCTACCTCGAGCAGACGCTGGTGCTCGCCTCGCAGCGCTGGCTGCCCGAGCCGGCGGCCGCCGCCCTCGCCCGGCGGCTCGCCGCCCGCGGCGCCTGGGTGTACGACCCGCGCTGCGACGCCCGCGTGCTCGCCTTCGTGCGGCACGGCATCCGCGGCGTGCCGATCGGCGCCGCGCGGCGCTGCGTGGGCCTCGCCTTCGCGCACGACACGCGCGCGGCCCTGCCGGCGGTCGCCGCGCCCACGCTGCTCGTGGTGGGCGAGCGCGAGACCCGCTGGGCGCGCGAGGCCACCGCCGAGCTGGGCCGCCTCCTCCCGGCTGCCGCCACCCGTGTCTCGCCCGGGGTCGCCCATCTCCATCCGCTCTCGGGCGCGGCGTGGCTGGCCGGGACGCTCGCGGAGTGGGCCGCGGCGGCCGTCCCGCGCCCCTGACCGCGCCGCCGGACGCGGTTGCGCGGGGCGCGCCGCGGTGGGACGCTCCCGGCATGCGATGCTCGGTGGTGCTGCGGCGCGAGGGCGCCGGCGTGGAGGCGACCTGCGCCGAGGTCCCCGCCTGCCGCGGGCGGGGGGCGAGCGCGGAGGCGGCGCTGCGCAGCCTGCGCGAGGCGCTCGAGTTCCAGCTCGAGCTGTGCCCGTGCGACGTCACGACCGGGCCCGGCCTGGTGCTCGAGGTGGTGCGCGACGAGACCGCCGGCTGACCCGCACGCCGTGACGCCCGGCGTGCGGCCGTGCTAGCGTGCGGCGGACATGTCCGGCCCCGGCGCGCTGCTCGAGACCCGCTTCCGCGCCCTCACCCATCGCAACTTCCGCCTCTTCTGGATCGGCCAGCTCGTCTCGCTGATCGGCACCTGGATGCAGAGCGTGGCCCAGGGCTGGCTCATGCACCGGCTCACCGGCTCGGCGTTCATGCTGGGACTGCTCGGCTTCGCGCAGTTCCTGCCGGTCATGCTGCTCACGCTGTGGGCGGGCGTGGTCGCCGACCGCACGGACAAGCGCCGGCTCATCGTCACCACCCAGCTCCTGATGCTGGGCCAGACCGTGGCGCTCGCCACGGTCGTCAGCCTCGGCGTGGTGCAGCCGTGGATGATCGTGGTGCTCGCGTTCGCGTTCGGCACCGTGAACGCCTTCGACCTGCCGGCCCGCCAGTCGTTCCTGGTGGACCTGGTCGGCAAGCCGGACCTGCCGAACGCGATCGCCCTCAACTCGGCGGCCTTCAACACCGCGCGGGTGCTGGGGCCGGCGGTGGCGGGTGTGATCATGGCGGCGGCCGGCGAGGGCGCCTGCTTCTGGGTGAACGCGGTGACGTTCGTCGCGGTGCTGGCGATGCTGGCGCGTCTCGATCTGGCGCCGCGCGCCGCCGACCCGGGCGACCGGCGCAGCGCCTTCGCCAACCTGCGCGAGGGCGTGGACTACGCGCTGCGCACCGGCCCGATCCGCAACCTGCTGCTGCTGCTCGGGGTCACCGCCGGGCTCGGGTTCCAGTACATGGTGCTGCTCCCGGTCTACGCGCGCGACATCCTGCGCGCGAACGAGCGGGCCTACGGGCTGATGGTCGCCGCCTTCGGGCTCGGCTCGCTGCTGTCGGCGATCGTGATGACCCGGCGGCAGGACCGCTGGGGGCTGCGGCGGAACCTGCTGGTCGGCCTCGCCAGCGCCGGGGTCGGCATGGGGGTGTTCGCGTGGTCGCGCTCGCTGCCGCTGACGCTGGCGATGGGGTTCGTCGCCGGCTTCGGGCTCATCCTCTACGTCGCCAGCACGAACACGCTGCTCCAGCTCACGACCGAGGACCGGTTCCGCGGCCGGATCATGAGCCTCTACACGTTCATGTTCATCGGCACCGCGCCGATCGGGGCGCTGCTCTCGGGCGGGATCGCCCAGCGCTGGAGCGCGCCGGTCGCCACCAGCGCCTCGGCGCTGGTGCTGCTCGCCGGGGCGCTGTGGGTATCGCACCGCCTGCGCACGCTGGCGGCGCGCGAGGCGGCGCAGGCGACGGTGCCGGTGTTCACCGAGAAGATGGGGTGACCGGCGGCGGCGTCCCCACGCGGTAGAGCCCGAGCCCGCGCAGCGAGCCGGCCGGGTGGAGCACCAGCCCGGGACGGTGCCGGGTGAGCGCCGGCAGGGCGTCCGAGGTGACGTAGACCGCGCCGCTCCCGCCCGTCAGCGCCTCGTCCACCAGGCGGCCGAAGCGGACGGTCTGCGCTGCGTTGCCCGGGGTCGGGGCCAGCACCACCGGCACCCGGGCGAAGAAGGGGAGCGCGATCACCCCTTCGGCGATCGGCGAGGCCGAGCCGCCGCAGATGAGGCGGTCGCCGGGGGCGAAGCGCTCCCGCGCGGTCGCGAGCAGGTCGGCGTAGGGCGCGCGGGCGGGGTCGGTGGCGGGTAGCGCGCGCACCACCAGGTTGACCAGCGCCACCGCGGCGATCCCCGCCGCCGCCGCCCATCGCGACGCGCGCGGCAGCGCCGGCAGGTGGGCCGCGACCAGCGCGGCGCCGAGGGCGGGGAAGTAGACCCAGTAGGCGTGCACCCAGGGCTGGAACGCCGCCACCAGCGCGGCGGTGGCGGCAGCCCCGGCGACCAGCATGCTCACGGCCGGCGCGCCCGCGCGCAGCGCCCGCGCGAGGCCGGGCAGCGCCGCCGCCGCGGCG
>CAZKQE010000357.1:0-3106 GCA_964554725.1 uncultured bacterium | reverse complement strand
AAGCGCCGGGCCGAGGTGAGGGCGCGGCCCGGCAGGCGCAGCAGGCGGCCGCGGCGGGCGAGCCGGCGCCCGAGCCCGACGTCCTCGAACAGCGGCAGCTCCGGAAATCCGCCCACCGCCTCGAAGTCGGCGCGCCGGCAGAACAGGCCCTGGTCCCCGAAGTAGGCGCAACGCCACGGCAGGGCGCTCAGCGCCTCGAGCAGGCGCAGCGCCGGGTGGTCGGCGTCGAAGGCCAGCCGGAACCCGCCGCCCGCCACCTCCGGACGCGCCAGCGCCTCGCCCACCGCGCGCGCGGTCGCCGGGGGCAGCCGCGTGTCGGCATGGAGGAAGAGCAGCGCCGCGCCCCGTGCCGCCGCCGCGCCCCGGTTCAGTTGCGCGCCGCGGCCCGGGCCCGGGCACTCGACCCAGCGCAGGCGCGGACATCGCTCGGCCCGCCGGCGGACCGCGGCCCGCTCCCCGCAGGCGGCGACCACCACCTCCCCCACTCCCGGCTGCGCGCCGAGCGAGGCCAGCGTGCGCAGCAGGGTCGCCCCCTCGCCGCGGCTGGGCACGATCACGCTCAGCACGCGCGGCCCCCGGCGTCCCGTCGCGGTCGCGCGCGCGCCGGCACCGGGTCAGCCGCGCCCGGCCGTCCGCACCGCCACGTCCACCGTCAGGAGCGCGAACAGCAGGAACAGGTAGAGGATCGAGAAGCGGAACAGGCCCACGGCGCGCGGCGTCGAGGGCGCGCGCCAGAGACGCAGCGCGAGCGTCACGAACCAGCCGCCGATCACCGCCGCCGGCAGCCAGTAGAGCGGTCCCGCCCCGCCCAGCGGCGCGACCGCCAGCGTCACCGGCACCATCCCGAGCGAGTAGAGCAGGATCTGACGGCGCGTCTCGGGCTCGCCGTGGGTCACCGGCAGCATCGGCAGCCCCGCCCGCAGGTAGTCGTCGCGCCGGTAGAGCGACAGCGCCCAGAAGTGCGGGGGCGTCCACAGGAACACGACCGCGGCGAGCAGCACCGCCGGCAGCCCGACCGTGCCGGTGACCGCCGCCCAGGCGATCAGCGGCGCCGACGCCCCGGCGCCGCCGCCGATGACGATGTTCTGGGGCGTGCGCCGCTTGAGCCACAGCGAGTAGACCACCGCGTAGTAGACGATCGAGGCCATCGCGATCGCCGCCGCCAGCAGGTTCGCGCTGGCCGCCAGCGTCCCCCAGGCGAGCGCGGCGAGCGCGAAGCCGAGGACCAGCGCGTGGCGCGGCGGCAGCACGCCGGCCGGCAGCGGCCGGGTCGCCGTGCGCCGCATCAGGGCGTCGATGTCGCGGTCCACGTAGTGGTTGAAGGCCGCCGCCGAGCCCGAGGCCAGCACGGTCCCGATCAGCGTGCCCCACAGCAGGCCCGGCGCCGGCACGCCGCCGGCCGCCAGCAGCAGCGCCGGCAGCGCGGTGACCATGACCAGCAGCGAGATGCGCGGCTTGGTCAGCTCGAGGTAGGCGAGCGCGCGCCGCCGAGCGTTCACCGGCGCCAGCGCGACGGTCACGGGCGCACCGCCTCGCCGGCGCCCCAGCCGCCGGCGACCGCCGCCGCCTCGCGGGGCAGGGCCGCGATGCGCAGCGTGGCGTCGAGCAGCACGCCGAGCAGCGCGGTCGCGGTCGCCAGATGGAGCGCGGAGAGCCACACCGGCGTGCGCAGGAAGACGTTCCCCACCCCGAGCACCACCTGCACGACCACCAGCCCGAGCGCGAGCGAGCCCGCGGCCCGCACCCGCGCCTCGCCCGACCCGCGCGCGACCGTCGCCGCCGTCAGCACCACCGCGGTCAGCAGGTAGGCGCCGTAGCGGTGGGCCATCTGGAACCCGACCAGCCCCTCGAACGCCGGGAACCACGCGCCGAAACAGGTCGGCCAGTCGGGACAGGCGAGCCCCGCGTGATGGGTGCTGACCATCCCGCCGAGCAGCGACTGGGCGTAGGTGAGGAACGTCGCCGCGGCGAACACCGGCAGCAGCGCCCGCGCGCGGGAGGCGGCCGGCCCGCCCTCCGGGCCGGCGGCGCGCCGCGCCGCGCGGGAGTAGGCGACCAGGGTGGCGAAGATGAGCAGCGCCACGCCCAGGTGGCCGCTCACGACCGAGGGGTCGAGCAGCTTCCACACCGTGAGCGCGCCGAGCAGGATCTGCACCGCGAGCAGGCTGAGGGCGAGCACGAGGAGCCCGCCGAGCCGGCGGCGCAGCGCCGGGCGCGCCAGCGTCAGCGCCGCCAGCCCCGCCATCGCCAGGCTCACGAGCAGCGCCACCAGCCGGTGCGTCCACTCGATCATCACGTTGAACTGGAGCGGCGGGATGAGCCGCCCCTGGCACAGCGGCCAGTCGGGACAGGCGAGCCCGGAGCCGGTGGTGCGGACGATCGAGCCGATGACGATGAGGACGAAGGTGAGCAGGGTGGTCGCGAACCCGAGGCGGGCGGCGGTGCGGAAGGCGGGGTCCGGGGACACGGGCTCTCCTGCGCGGGATCGAGGCCGGCGCGCCGCGCGGGCGCGGGACGGCGTGCGGGACGGTGTCGGCCGCGTCCCATGGAACGGCCCGCGAACCTAGCACAGCGGGCGGGCGATTCAAGCGGCCGGCGGTCGCCGCCCGGGCCGGGTGCAGCCACCCCGCCGCCGATGCTACGGTGGCGCCGCGCCATGGCCACCTCCCACGCCGCCCCGTCCCCGCTGCCGCTCGCGCGTCCGGCGGACGACCACGACCGCCGCTTCTGCCGGGCGATCCTGCCCCGGGTCTCGCGCACCTTCGCGCTCAACATGCGCCTGCTGGACGGCACGCTGGGCGAGGCGGTGCGCACCGGCTACCTGCTGTGCCGCGCCGCCGACGCGCTCGAGGACTCGTGGCCGGGGCCGCCCGAGCGCATGCGCGACCGCTTCGAACGCTTCGATGCCGCCCTCGCCGGCGACCCGCGCGCGGCGGCGGGCCTCGCCGCCGAGGCGCAGGCGCAGGCGGACGGGCGCCCGGACCTGACGCTGGTGGCCGAGCTGGGGCGGCTGCTGCGGGTGCTGGCGGCGCTGCCGCCCGCCCATCGCGCGGCGCTGCTCGAGGGGGTCGGCACCCTGTCCGCGGGGATGAGGCGGTACGCGACG
>CAZKQE010000356.1:0-3125 GCA_964554725.1 uncultured bacterium | reverse complement strand
GTGCAGTCGAGGATGAACTTCCGCTTCTCGACCCCGTCCGGCAGCGCGCCCAGCCAGCGCGCGCTGGAGGGGGGCGGCGCCGGCGGCGGGCCGGCCGCGCTCGCGGCCAGCAGCAGCGCACCGCCCAGCAGCGCGCGGTGGAGGAGCGTGGCGGACGGCATGCGCGCGAGGCTAGTGGCGCGCCGCGGCCCGCGCGACGGCCATCGGCCGGGCGCGGCATCCGCGGGTCCCGAGCGCGGCGAACGCTCCGCGCTCGTCCCGCGCGGGGCGCGCGGGGTACAATCGCCCCGTCCTCCCCGAAGGAGCCCACATGCCCGCACCCCGCGCCCTGCCGCCCGCCCTGTTCGCCGCGCTGGTCCTCGCCGCACCGCGGGCGGTCGGGGCCGCGTCGCTGCCGATCCAGGTGGACGGCCGCTTCGAGGACTGGACCGCCGCCGCCTTCGGCGCCGCCGACCCCGCCGGGGACGCCGGCGGCTCGGGGATCGACTTCACCTTCCTGCGGCTCGCGAACGACGCCGAATGGCTCTACCTGCGATTCGACACCGGGGTCGAGGTGCAGCCGGACGAGCTCCACTCGATCACCCTCGCGCTCGACACCGACCGGAACCCGGCGACCGGTGCGGCGGTCGGCACGATCGGCGCCGAGCTGGTGTGGAACCTGGGCCAGCGCACCGGCACGTTCCACTCGGGCGGCTCGCACGCGATCGGCCATGCCGAGATCGGTCTCGTCGTGGCCCCGACGGTGAGCGCGACCGAGTTCGAGCTCGCGATCCGCCGCGCCTCCGTCCCGGCCGGGGTGGGCCCGCTGTTCCCCGCCGCCGCGTTCACGATCGCGCTGGTGGACGGCGCCGGCGGCGACCAGCTCGTGGCGGGGATGCCGGGCTACACCTTCGACCCGACGCCGCAGCCGGTCCCGTCGCTGTCGCTCGGACGGCAGTCACCGTCCCACCTGCGCGTCGCGACCTACAATGTCCGGGACGACGGCCTGTTCGCCGGCGGGGCGCGGGCGGCCGCGCTCGACCGGATCTTCGCGGCGGTGGATCCCGACGTGTGGCTCATCCACGAGGCATGGAACTCCTCCGCCGCGCAGGTGGCGGCGTCGGTCGAGCAGCGGCTGCCGAGCGGCCCCGGCGAGGCGTGGCACGCCGTCAAGCTCGACGCCGGCAACGTCGTCGTGAGCCGCTTCCCGGTCCTCCAGTCGTGGAACGTGCTGCCGGGCAGCCGCATCACCGCCGCATGGCTCGATCCCGGCCCGGCGCACGCGGCCGACCTGCTGGTGGTCGCCAACCACTGGAGCTGCTGCACCGCCGACGCCAGCCGCCAGAACCAGGCGGACGCCCTGATCGCGTTCCTGCGCGACGCGCGCACCCCGGGCGGCGTCATCGACCTGCCGGCCGACACGCCGATGGTGGCCGCGGGCGACTTCAACCTGGTCGGCTGGCGCTCGCAATGGGTCACCCTCCTCACCGGCGACATCGCGAACCCGGGGGCGTGGGGTCCGGACTCGCCGCCCGACTGGGACGGCAGCGACTTCGACCAGGCGCTGCCGCGCCACCCCGGCGCCCGCTTCGTCCACACCTGGCGCAACGACGGCGGCTCGTTCTATCCGGGGCGGCTCGATTACATCCTGCACACCGGCAGCGTCTCGCAGGTCCATCACACGTTCGCGCTCGACACGCGCAGCATGACGCCGTCGAACCTCGCCCTGCACGGGCTCCAGGCGGGAGACTCGGACCTCGCCAGCGACCACCTGCCGGTGGTCGCCGACCTGACGCTTGCGGCGGGCGCCGCCGGCGTCTCCCACGGCGACCCCCACGCGCCGGTCGCCATGGCGCCGCCGTCCCCGAATCCCTTCCACTCCGGCACCACGCTCCGCTACCGCGTCGAGGTGGCGGGACGGGTCGAGCTCGCCGTGTTCGACGCGAGCGGGCGCCGGGTGCGCACGCTGGCGTCCGGCCCGCGGGCGGCGGGCCGGCACGTGGCGAGCTGGGACGGCCGCGACGGGAGCGGGCGCGCGGTGGCGCCGGGCGTCTACTGGATCGCCCTCACCACCGCCGAGTCCGCGGCGTTCCGGCGGGTGGTGCGGATCCGCTGAACGCGCGGCGGGCGGGCGCGGCGCGGCGACCTCCCCGCGATTCCCGGCCGGGGCTGCGCATCGGCGCGTCGGCGTGGCTGCCCGTCGCGGCGGTGACGCTCGCCGGGGCGCTCCTCCGGCTCGCGCTCGCCGCCGGGAACAGCGGGCTCACGATGGACTCCCCGCTCTACGTCCACATGTCGGAGGGCTACCCGCGCCCGGTCGGGGAGCTGGGTCCGGCCCACCACGGCTACTCCCTGTTCGTCGCGGCGGCGCGCGGGCTCGGCGCCGGGCGCGAGCTGGCCGGACGCCTGGTCTCGTTCGCCGCGGGCGTCGGCCTGATCCCGATCGTCTGGGCGTTGGCGCGGCGTCTCGCGCCGGCGCCGGCGGCGCTCGGGGCGGCCGCGCTGGTCGCGTTCCATCCCCTCGCCGCGAGCTTCAGCGGCGCGGTGATGACCGAGGCCACGTTCCAGCTGCTCGCCTACGGCGCGCTGCTCCTGCTCATGGGCGGCCGGGTGGCGGCCGGGAGCGCGACGCTCGGCGTCGCCTACTGGGTGCGCCCCGAGGCGCTGGTGTTCGCCGCCGCGGCGACGCCCGCCGTCGCCGGCGCGCGCGCGCGCGCCGTGTGGCTCGCCGCATTCGCTCTCGCCGCGCTGCCCGAGGTGGCTGCACTGAGCGTCGAGCGGGGCGCGCTGACGTTCACCCCCAAGACGAACCTGATCGCCGCCGCGGCCGCCGCGCGCGACGACGCGGAATGGCGCGCGACCGCCGCCGACTCCGCCGCCCCGCGCCCGCTCCCGGAGACGCTCGCGGGCGTCGCCGCGCGCTACCCGGACCGTCTGCTCGGCCAGCTCGCCCGCCTCCATCAGGCGTGGCCGGCGCCGCTGCTCGCGCTCGCGGCGGTCGGCGCCCTCGCGCGGGCGGGACCGCTGCGGGCGCCGCTGGCGCTGCTCCCGGTGCTGCCCCTGCTCGGGGTCACGCCGCACCTGCGGCACCCGCAGGGCATGCTGCCGGCGCTGGCCGCGCTCGCCGCGGCCGGCGCCGGCGCGCT
>CAZKQE010000355.1:0-3126 GCA_964554725.1 uncultured bacterium | reverse complement strand
GGAGCGTCGCCGGCGCGCGCACGGCGTTGGGCTCGACCCACGCCACGTCGGGATCCCACACGAGCGCCGTGCGCGCCGCGAGGGCCGCGGCGGGATCGGGGGCCGCCACCAGCAGCACGCGCGAGGGATCGAAGTCGAACGGTCCCGGGGAGAGGGCACGGGCAGGAGCGGGCGGCAATCCCTCGTCGAGGAAGCGGATCGGTGTGAGCGAGCGCGCGGCGAGCCCGGCCGTGATCGGCGCGGCGCCGCGGGCGGCGGCCCCGGGCGGGCGGCGTGCCAGGTGGACGATCAGCTCGCGAGCGGGATCGGCCTGGGCATGGGTGGCGAGGGCGAGCAGGAGCGCGGCGACGTGGGCAGGGAAGGACCGGGCGTGGTGGTGCACGACGAGACCACGGGAGGCGGGTGAGCCGGAGGCGTCGGAGGGAGCGGCGCCGCGGGGGGCCGCGCGCGGCGGGCGGTGCGGCGTCCGGGGCACGTTCGCCGGGCGCACGTGCCGACGCTATCAGGCGCCCCGGGCGGGAATCAAGGTCGCAATCCGCGCCGCTCGCCCCGGCCGCACGCCGGGCCCCCGGGACGGCGCGGTCGGCGGCGGCCGGCGGCGCCGCGCCTCAGCGCACGAGCGCGGCTTTCCCCGAGACCCGCCGTCCGCCCTGCGAGAGGCGCACGAGGTAGAGGCCCGCCGGCAGACTCGCGGACTCGTCCAGAGTCAATGCGTGGTGCCCCGGCGGGAGGCCCGCCAGGTCGCGGAGGATCAGCCGGCGACCGGCGATGTCGACCAGCTCGATGCGGGCCGGCTCGTGCGTGGCGAGCGAGAAGTCGACGCGAAGTCGTCCGTCCGGCGCTCCGGTGCGCGCGCCGAAGAACGCGAGGCCGGCGTCCGCGGGCACGACGACCCACGCCTCGCCCAGGTACTCGACGCTGCCGCCCGACGCCACGGCGAGCCGGTAGGCGTAGCGGCCGCCGGCGACCACGTCGCGGTCGTCGAAGACCAGGTGACCGCCGCCATCGGCGACCACCCGGCCGATCGTCGCCCACGGGCCGTCGCCGGCACGCCGCTCGACCGATGCCGCGAGCCCGGCGTCGGCGGAGTACCAGCGCAGCGCGACGCGGCCCGCGACCGCCTCGGCGCTCACCAGCGCCACCAGCGCCGGGGTGGGACCGGAGGCGCAGGTGGGGCCGATGCCGACCCCGGCGTTGATCTCCGACAGGCAGTCGATCAGGTCCTGGTAGCCCTGCTGAACCTCCGGCAGCACGAGCGGGAGGCCCTCGAGGGCGATCAGGAGCGAGTCGGCGCCGGGGCTCGCAGGCAGACCCCACACGAACCGGAACCGGTCTCCGTCGTCGATGATGTCGGCGGAGGAGAGCCGGCGGGCCCACAGGCCGTAGAGCACCGGCAGGCTGCCGTCGATCAGCGCGCCGTCGAGTGCGAACTCCGGCCGCGGCGACGGGCGGTAGGGGCGGCGGAACACGACGAGATACTCCCGGCCGCCCGCCGCGGAGTCGTCCGGTCCCCAGGTCGAATCGTGGGTCGCGGGCTGGTACACGGGGCCGAGGATCGTCCCCGGATCGTCGGTCACGGCGCGTTCGACGAATCCCACCTCGAGCTGCACGCCGTGCTCCACGTCCCAGCAGGTGAAGGGCACGGTGTGGTGACCGCCGTACAGGAAGCCGCGCCCCTGCGGGGGCGCGCTCCCGTCGCTCGCACGCTCGAGCCGGAGATAGCGGTAGGCCTTCTGGGTGGCCGTGGCGTCGAAGCGGAGTTCGACCGTCGCGAACGAGTCGGGATCGGCGGCGGGGTCGAGCGTGCTCCCGAGGAAGTCATGACCGACGCCGGCGCCGCCACCGAATCCCGCGCCTCCCCAGTTGACCCCCTCGAGCGGGATCGGGTGCGCGGATTCGAGATCGAGGTAGACGCCGTCGCGGAAGCCCGAGACGAGACTCGCAGTCGCCGCCAGCTCCGCCAGCGTGCGGGCGCGCAGCGGCGGACAGTCGATCGCCGTCGCCGGATCGAGCCAGATGCGGCCGGGGCCGATCGTGAGGTCGACCTCGCTCCCGGCGTAGTTCGCGAGGAACGCCGCGTACTCCCGCCGGGCCTGGGCGCGCAGATCGGGCGTACCCGGCGGGGTCACGGTGGCGCAGAAGCTCGGGAGCGGAGCGGCCGACCAGTCGAAGAGCGTCGACCGGGCGTCCACGAAGACGGCGGCCGCGGCGAGTTGCTGCGCGGTGAGCTGTCCGGCGCCGCCGGCCGCACACTCGAGCTCCCAGTAGACGGCGGGCTTCGGGCAGTTGACGACGACCGAGGTCGGCGAGCAGGGGGCCTGCGGGCCCGCGGGCGGCACGAGGCCGGCGGCGAAGACGCTGCGCGCCCGGTCGGCGAGGCAGCGGACGGCCGTCACCGAGGCCAGGCGGTCCGAGCCGCGGCCGATCACGATCGCCGCCCAGACGTCGCGAACCTCACCCGGCAGCATGCGGCCTGGACCCGAGGAGAGCATCATGCGCCGGTCGGCGGGCTGCGAATCGAGCCACCCCTGGACCGTGACCGGATCGCCGGGATGGGAGTACCGCGTCGGCTGGCCGCTGACCGGATCGATGAGAACGCCGCCGCCGGGCAGCAGTCCCTGCATGTAGTTGAACGTCTCCTGGGCGCTCGACGGGTCGGTGCCGTTGATGTACTTGCTGAATGCGGTCATCCCCCGCGGGCTGCCGGTCGCGGGATCGGGCGGTCCCGAGAGCAGCACGTAGCCCACCGCCGGCGGCATGGCGCCGTAGATCGGATCCGCGTTGGTCGCGTTGTAGCAGTAGCCGAGCGAGCGGGCGGGATCGCAGCCCACGAGGTCGTCGGTGAAGCCACCGAGGTCGGGGTCGCTCCACAGGGCTACGTGCAGGTCGTCGAGGGTGTTGCCGCCCTTGTTGAGGATGCGGAAGCGGATGAACAGGATGTTGGAGAGATCGTCCGCGCGGGCGAAGGCGAACGTGGTCTGCTGGATCTCGACCCCGAGCGGCGCCGTGCTCCCCGCCCGGTTCGTGTGCAGCAGCGGATGGGCGTCGGTGTAGACGCACCACAGCATCTGATCCCCCAGCACGTCCGGGCCCTCGACGTCCACGGAGTCGTCCGGTGCCGGGGTG
>CAZKQE010000354.1:1448-3144 GCA_964554725.1 uncultured bacterium | reverse complement strand
GGCGCTGGCCGACGACTCCCCGTGGCGTCGCGCGCTCGCCGCGCGCCGGCTCTCGCTGCTGCGGTCGCGCGCCTCGCGCCGCGCGCTGCGACGGGCGCTGCGGCGCGGGCCCGAGATGGTGACGCTGGCCGCCGCCACCGCGCTGGCCCGCTACCGTGACCGCGCCGCGCTGCGCTGGATCCTCACCCACGAGGGGACCCTCGCCCGCCGCCATCGGAACGCGCTGGTGGCGCTGCTGCGCGGCTTCGGCCGCACGGGCCTGCCGGTGATGGCGCGGGCGCTCGAACGCGGCATCCAGGACGCCCGCCTCGAGCTGGCGGTGGTGGACGCCCTCGGCCTCGGAGGCCACATCGCCGCGCGCGCCACGCTCGAGCGCCGGCTGGCCGAGGGCGACCTCGACCTGCGCGCCGCCGCCGCCCGCGCGCTCGGGCTCCTCCAGGCGGTCGAGTGCACGACGTCGCTGATGGCCGCCCTGCGGGACGAGAGCTGGCAGGTGCGGGCACAGGCCGCCCGCGCGCTCGGGCGCGTGCGGGCGCCGCTCGGCGTCCCCGCGCTGGCGGCCCGCCTCACCGACCCGTCGTGGTGGGTGCGGCACCACGCTGCCTACGCCCTCAAGGAACTGGGCGAGGACGGGCAGGCGGCGCTGCGGCAGGTGGTCGCCGAATCCGCCGACCCCTACGCGCGCGACATGGCCCACGAGGCGCTCACCGGCGAGGTCCGCCGCCTCACCGCCTGACGCCGGGCCGCACCCGCGCTCCCGCCTTCCGGGTGCCGGCGCTCTGCGCATACACTGCGGGCATGGCCCGCCCTCCGCGCGCCCCGCGCGCCTCCTCCTACCTTCGCCACCGCGCCGACGCCGAGGCCACCGGTGCGGCGCGCGTCAAGGACCTGCTCGCCGTCCACGGTCTCTCGCCGCGCAAGCGGCGGGGCCAGAACTTCCTCGTCCGCGACGAACTGGCCGAGCGCATCGTCGAGCACTGCCGGCTCGATGCCGAGGACGTCGCGGTCGAGATCGGCCCGGGGGCCGGTGCGATCACCCTGCGGATCGCCCGACGGGTGCGCCATCTGGTCGCGGTCGAGCTGGACCGCGGGCTCGCCGCGCTGCTGCGCGAGGAGCTGAGCGGCTTCCCGCGGGTCGAGCTGATCGAGGGCGACTTCCTCGAGCTCGACCTCGCAGCACTCGCCACGCGACACGGCGTCGCGAAGCTGGCGCTGGTCGGGAACATCCCCTACAACATCACCACCCCCATCCTCGAACGCGTCTTCGCCCAGCGCGCGGTCGTGAGGAGCGCGGTGCTGCTGGTGCAGAAGGAGTACGCCGCGCGGCTGGCCGCCGCCCCGGGGACCCCCGAGTACGGCTCGCTGACGCTGTTCGCCCGCTACCATGCCCTGCTCGAGCCGCTGATGGCGGTGCGCGCCTCGGCGTTCTGGCCGCGGCCCGAGGTGGACAGTATGCTGGTGCGGTTCCTGATCCGGGAGCGCCCGCCGGTCGAGGTGCCCGACGAGGCGCTGCTGTTCCGCATCATCCGCGGCGCGTTCCACATGCGCCGCAAGCAGCTCCTCAACACGCTCGAGGAGACCCTGGGGCTCGGCAAGGGACCGCTCGAACGCCTGTGCCGCCAGGTCCGCATCGAGCCGCAGCGGCGGGGCGAGACCCTGTCGCTCGACGAGTTCGCGAAGCTGGCCCGGGCGGTCG
>CAZKQE010000354.1:0-1348 GCA_964554725.1 uncultured bacterium | reverse complement strand
AAGCAGTTCGACGCCCTGTTCGCCGGCGCCGAGGTGCCGCTCAGCGGCGGCTTCACCTGGCCGATCCCGCCCGGGACGTTCTACACCCGCAACCTCACGCCCGATCCCGAGACCGGCATCGGCAACATCCCGGACAAGGCGATCGCGCGGGCGCTGCGATACGGCGTGGGCCACGACGGCCGCGCGCTGCTCCCGTTCATGGAGATGCAGGGTCTCGCCGACGACGACATCGCCGCCGTGATCTCCTACCTGAGATCCCAGCCGCCGGTCCGCAACCCGGTGCCGGCGCACGAGTACAACCTGCTCGGCAAGGTGCTCAAGGCGACCGTGCTCGCGAACCCGGTCGGGCCGTCCTCGCCGCCCCCGACGACCGCGCCGACCGGGCTCTCGCTCGAGCGCGGGCGCTACCTCGCCGAGGCGGCGTCGCTGTGCTGGGCCTGCCACACCCAGCGCGACCACTCGAGCGGGGCGCTCACCGGGCCGCGCTACGGCGGCGCGAGCGGGTTCGTGGACCCGGGCGACCCTTCGAAGATCTGGGCGCCGCCCAACATCACGACCGACCCCGCGACCGGACGGCTCGCGAACATGAGCGAGGACGAGTTCGTGGCGCGCTTCCGGCTCGGCCGGGTGCTGCCCGGCTCACCGATGCCCTGGCACGCGTATCAGGGGATGGCGGAGGACGACCTGCGCTCGATCCACCGCTTCCTCGTGAGCCTCCCGCCCGTCACCCGCGACGTCGGCCCGGCGGTGCAGGAGGCGAAGAAGAAGTAGCGGCGCCGCGGCGTAGCGGGGCCGCCCCCCCCCCGCTACGCCGGCTCGACGAACTTGTAGCCGACCTTGTGCACGGCGACGATGAACGGCTGCGCGAAGCCGGCGCCGAGCTTCGAGCGCAGGTTCGAGACGTGGGTGTCGACGGTGCGGGTCGTGACGCCCAGGTCCTCGTCCACGCCCCAGATCTCCTCGAGCAGCTCCTCGCGCGACACCGTGCGGCCGCGGTGCTCGATCATGTACTTGAGCAGCTCGAACTCCTTGTACGAGAGCGCGACCTGCTTGCCGGCCTTGTAGACCTCGCGCGGCTCGAAGCGGATCTCGACGTCGCCGAACGTGTAGCTGGTCGTGACCGGCGCGCCGCCCGTGCCCGGGCCGCGCTGGATGAGGCGCCGGGCGCGCGCCATCAGCTCCTTCACCCCGAACGGCTTCGTCAGGTAGTCGTCCGCGCCGAGGTCGAACCCCTTCAGCACGTCGGCCTCGAAGTTGCGCGCGGTGATCACGAGCACCGGCATCTCGCGGTGCCGCTGGCGCAGCTCCTTGAGCACGGTGAACCCGTCCTTCTCGGGCAGCATGATGT
>CAZKQE010000353.1:0-3147 GCA_964554725.1 uncultured bacterium | reverse complement strand
CCGAGCGTCGCGCAGCCGGCGACCGCGAAGGCGGCGAGCAGGCTCGCGGCGAACGCGACCGCGCGCCGCGGCGCCGGGCGGGCGGTGCGCGGCCGTGGATCGGGCGTGAGAGTGGGGGTCATGTCCGGGGTTCCTCCGCCACGGGTTATCGGCGGTCGCCCGGCCGGGATTGACGGCATCGGACGAAGGGCGGCCGGAGCGGGGCGGGGGGGGCAGCCCGCCGCCGCGGGCCCCCGCCCGGGGGCCGCGGCCTTCCCGCGGCGGTCGCCGCCGGGCCGCGCCGGTCGGGTTCACGCTTCTCCCGCCGTCCGCGCCGGGGTACCTTCCGGGCCGCCGTCCTCCCATCCGCCGCGCCGTCCCTCGACCCCACCAGGAGCGCTCGATGCGTCGAACCCCGATCCTCGTCCTCGTCCTCGGCGTGCTGCTCGCCGCGTGCCCCGCCCGCGCGAACGACGCCGGGGCCCGGCCCGCCGCCTCCATCCAGCAGTTCCTCAAGATCCGCACGCCCGGTGCGCCGACGATCATGCCGGACGGTTCGCTGCTGCTGCGCGACTGGCCGGACGGCGTCAACCAGCTCTACCGCGTGACGCCGAAGACGGCGGGCGCCGGCGCCTCGTACGAGCCCGCGAACACCACGCGGACGAAGCTGACCGACTTCGCCGACGGTCTCTCCGGCTTCTCGGTCTCGCCCGACTCCCGGCACGTGGTGCTGTCCCACGCGCGCGGCGGCAACGAGAACACCCAGCTCACGCTGCTCGACCCGGCGACCGGCCGCCAGTCGCCCATCCTCGCCGATCCCAAGGTGCAGGCGGCGCTCAACGTGTGGCTCGCGGACGGATCGGGGTTCCTCTACTCGGCGAACGACGCGAGCCCGGTGGACTTCCACCTCTACCGCTGGGACTTCGCCACCGGCAAGGCGACGAAGCTGCTCGCCCAGCCGGGGGCCTGGCAGGCGTCGGATGTGACGCGGGACGGCGCCCGGGTGCTGGTGCAGCAGTACCTCTCGGCCTCGGACGTGCGCTGTCACGAGCTCGACGTCGCGACCGGCAAGCTGCGCGACCTGACCCTGCGCCCCGAGGGGGGCACCGCCGCCTGCGAGATCGTCGGCTACATGCCGGGCGAGCGCGCCGTGCTGATGAGCTCGGACTACCGGGAGGGCATGAGCCGCCTCTACGTCCGCGACCTCAAGTCGGGCGCCGTGCGCGAGCCGCTGCCCGCGCTCGGGCGCTACGAGCTGGACGGCGCGCGTGCGAACGACACCCGCGAGTTCCTGGTGGTGGTCGCCAACGAGGACGGCTACGGCGTCACCCACGTGTACTCGCTCCCGGACTTCAAGCCGTTGCCGATGCCGGCGACCGAGAAGGGGCTCACGTTCCCGAGCAACTTCCGCGGCGCGACGCTGGTGTGGACGCGCAGCAACGCGCGCAGCGCCGGGAACGCGTTCGCGACCACCTTCTCGAAGCCGGGGAAGGACGCGCCGGCGCCGGTGACCCGGCAGCTGACCTGGACCGAGGACCAGGGGATCGACCTCGCGGCCTTCCCGCTGCCCGAGCTGGTCCGGTACCGCGCCTTCGACGGCACCGAGATCCCGGCCTTCATCTACTTCCCTCCCGGGCACGCGAAGGGCACGCCGGTCCCGTTCGTCATCAACTACCACGGCGGCCCCGAGAGCCAGAGCCGGCCCGGGTTCAGCGCCACCACCCAGTACCTGCTCACGCGCGGGTTCGGCGTGATGCTGCCGAACGTGCGCGGCAGCACCGGCTACGGCCGCGCCTTCCACCAGATGGACGACTACAAGAAGCGGTGGGACAGCGTGCGCGACGGGGTGGACGCGGCGGAGTGGCTGGTGCAGGCGGGCCACGCGACGCCGGGCCGCATCGCGACCTACGGCGGTTCCTACGGCGGCTTCATGTCGGTGGCCTGCATCGTCGAGGACCAGGAGCGGGTGGACGCCGGGAAGCGGCCGCAGCGCATGTTCGGCGCCTGCGTGAACATCGTCGGCATCGTCAACCTCAAGACCTTCCTCGAGAAGACCAGCGGGTACCGGCGCAAGCTGCGCGAGGTGGAGTACGGCCCGCTCACCGACCCGGAGTTCCTGCTCTCGGTGTCGAGCATCCGCAAGGTGGACAAGATGCAGGTGCCGTTCTTCATCGCCCACGGATTCAACGACCCGCGCGTGCCGGTCGAGGAGGCGATGCAGCTCGCCACCGCGCTCAAGGACGCCGGGCGCAACCCGCGGGTGTTCATCGCCCCCGACGAGGGGCACGGGTTCGCCAAGCTCGACAACCGGATCTACTTCAACGAGCGGGCGGCGGCCTTCCTCGAGGAGACGATCGGGGCCGGGGACGCGACGGCGATGAAGCCCTGACGACGGCGGGCACCCCGCCCGGCCCCGGGGGCCGCGGCGGAAGGACGAACGGGGGTGGCGGAGCGCATCCGCCACCCCCGTCGTCTTCGGGTCGCGATCAGTCGCGGATCTGGCCGCGGACCTCCCCGCCCGGGAAGTCGCCGGGGCCGGTGTTCGTGGCGCCCACGCCGTCGTTCGTGTGGACGTTCACGTACGCGTTGCCGGCGCTCATCGCGTCGAGCAGCGCCGAGAGCGGCTGGCCGGCGAGCGGGCCGACCAGGTTGGCGGCCGTGACGGTGCCCTCGGCGAGCACGCCGTTCGAGGGGCCGCCGCCCGGCGCCGCCGGTCCGAACAGGAACAGCACCACCGGTCCGTTGACGCCCGCGGGGGCGACGTGGATGTGGGCCGCGACCACGTTGTCGATGTTGGCGACGATCAGCTTGTAGGTCATCGAGAGCCCGTCGGCGCTGACCGAGAACAGCGCGTTGCCGCGCGCGTTCGTGTCGCGCGCCGGCACCTCCTCGGCGCCGCTCAGGCCGCCGGTCTTGTAGTCCTTCGCGAGCGCCGAGCCGGTGGTCGCGAGCATGGCGACCGCGATGGCGAATGCCGTGATCCTACGCATGGGTGCCTCCTGCGCTGGTGCGTGGAGCGCCGCTCGAGGTGCGGCCTCGCGGCAGGGATGGCGACGCATGAGGGATGGCCCTGCCGGGGGCCGATGCTAGGGGTCGCCCGCGGGCGGGTCAACGACGGGTCGCGCCCCGACGCGCCCGGCCGGCTTCGGGTTTAGCGTCGCTGATCGC
>CAZKQE010000352.1:0-3148 GCA_964554725.1 uncultured bacterium | reverse complement strand
AACTCCGGCCACCGCCGGTTCCTGTTCGAGGAGGCCGCCGGGATCACGAAGTACAAGGCGCGCAAGCGCGAGGCGCTCTCCAAGCTGGACGCCACCGAGGGCGACCTCACCCGCCTGAACGACATCGTGTTCGAGATCGAGCGCGAGCTGCGCTCGCTGGCCCGGCAGGTCGGCAAGGCGCGCCGCTACCAGCGCCTGCGCGACCAGGTCCAGGCGCTCGACCTGGCGCTCACCGCCGGACAGGTCGAGGCGCTGCGCCGCCGCGAGCGCGAGGCCCACGAGCGCTGGCAGGAGGAGGCGGTGCGCCGCGAGGGCGTCACCGCCGAGCTCGACGCCCTCGAGGCGCGCCTCAACGATCAGAAGCTGGTGCTGCTCGAGTGCGAGCGCGAGCTCTCGTTCGCCCAGTCGGCGCTGCGCGACCGCGAGGAGGCGCGCAGCCAGGCCGAGCAGCAGGTGGTGCTGCTCGGGGAGCGCGCCGAGGGGCTGGCGCGCCGCGCCGCCGCGGCCGACGCCGAGGCGGCCGCCCTGCGCGAGCGGCTGGCCGAGGTGGGCGCCCGCGACCAGGCCGCCGCCGGGCGTCTGGGCGAGCTGCGCGGGGCGCGCGAGGCGGCCCACGCGGCGATGGAGACCATCGAGGCCGCGCTCACCGCGCTCGAGGCCGAGCTGCGCGAGCACCGCACGCTCGCCGCGTCGCGGCAGCAGCTCTCGCTCGACCTGTTCTCGACCGAGGCCGAGCGACGCGGCGAGTGCGAGCGGATTCGCGAGCGGCAGGCCTCGCTGCGCGAGCGCCGCGACGCCAGCGGGCTGCGGCTGCGCGAGCTGGAGTCGCGGCTGGGCGGGCTCGCGTCGCAGCTCGAGAGCGGCGCCGCGCGCCGCCGGGGGCTCGAGGCCGAGGTGGAGGAGGCGCGCGCGATGGCGGCCGCCACCGAGCAGGCGATCGTCGCGCTCACCGCCGGCACCCAGGAGGCCGAGGCGTCGCTGTCGCGGCTGCGCCAGGACGCCGCCGCCGCCGAGTCGCGGCTCGAGACCCTGCTCGAGCTCAAGCGCAACTACGAAGGGGTCTCGGAGGGGGTGAAGGGCCTGCTCGAGGAAGGCGGCCGCGTGCCGGGCCTGCTCGGCATGGTCGCGGACGTGCTCGAGGTGCCGGCACGGCACCTCGGCGCGCTGGAGGCCTCGCTCGGCGAGGCGTCGGCGTTCGTGCTGGCCGAGGACGGCGCGGCGCTGGCCGCCGGCGTCGAGCGCCTGCGCGGGCTGGCCGCCGGTCGCGCGACGCTGGTGGACCTCTCGACGATCGCCGCCGGGACGCCGCCGCCGATCCCGTCCGGACCCGGGGTCGTGGGCCGCGCCTCGGAGCTGGTGCGCTGTCCCGACCGCTGCCGTCCGCTGGTGGACCGGCTGCTGGGTTCGGTGGTCGTGGTCGAGGACCACGCCGACGCGGTGCGGCTGGCCGCGCGGTCGGAGGGCGGGCTGCGGTTCGTGAGCCTGGACGGCGAGGTGTGGGAGCGCGGCCGCGTCCGCGCCGGGGCGTCGCCGCGGTCGGGCGGTCTGCTCCACCGCGAGACCGAGATCCGCGAGCTGACCGGCCGGCTCGCCGAGCTGCGGCTCCAGATCGAGGCGCAGGAGCGCGAGCGGCACGCGCTCGAGGGGCGTCGCGCCGCCCTCGGCGAGGACCGCGAGCGTGCCCAGGCGGCGCTCGACGCCCGCCGCGCGGCGGCCGAGGCGCTGGCCCGCGAGCTCGAGGCGGCCGGGCGCGAGCGGCAGTGGGCGGCCGCCGAGGCCGACGAGCGGCGGCAGGAGGTGGCGGCGTTCGAGAGCGAGCTCGAGTCCCTCGGCCGCGCACTCAGCGCCTCCGAGTCGGAGCTGACCGAGTTCCAGAAGCGGGTCGAGAGCGCCCGCAGCCAGATCGCCGACCTCGATGGCGTGCTGCGCGCGCTCGAGGCGCGTCGCGACGCGGGCGCGGCCGAGGCGCAGTCGTCGCGTGACGCGCTGCTGCGGCTCTCGCGCGAGCAGGGCGAGTGGGAGACCGAGAAGGCGCGGGCCGAGGAGACCCGCCGCGAGCTGGACGTGGCGCTCGCCGCGCGGCTCGAGGAGGCGGCCGGGGCGCGTTCGCGGGTGTCCGAGATCGAGGCCGAGGTCGCGGGGCTGCGTTCCGGGCTGGCCGGGCTGCAGAGCTCCGAGGCCGAGCAGCTGTCCCAGGTCACCGAGCTGCAGGGCCGCTACACCGCGCTCAAGCAGGAGGTGGCCGCGGGCGAGGAGCTGGCCCGCGCCCGGCGCTTCGAGCAGACCGAGCTGGCCGAGCTGACGCACCAGATCGAGCTCGAGCGCGTCCAGTCGCGCGCCGACCTCGAGCTCACGTTCGAGCGGCTGCGCACCGAGTACCGCATGGACCCCGAGACCTGGGTGCCCGAGCCGCCGGCCGAGGACTTCGACGCCGCCCGGGTCGAGCAGGAGCTGGCGGAGGCGCGCGAGAAGCTCGGCTCGCTGGGCCCGGTCAATCTGCTGGCGCTCGAGGAGTACACGAAGAAGAAGGAGCGTTACGACTTCCTCATCCAGCAGCGGGGCGACCTGACCAGCGCGAAGGCGCAGCTGCTCGAGGCGATCGAGAAGATCAACACCACCGCGAGCCAGCTGTTCGTCGACACCTTCGCCGCCGTCCAGGGGCACTTCCGCGAGGTGTTCAAGACCCTGTTCGAGGGCGGGGACGCCGAGCTGCGCAAGGTGGGCGAGGACCCGCTCGAGTGCGAGATCGAGATCGTCGCCAAGCCGCGCGGCAAGCACCTGCAGAGCATCAGCCTCATGTCGGGCGGCGAGCGCGCGCTGACGGCGATCGCCCTGCTGTTCGCGATCTACCTGGTCAAGCCGTCGCCCTTCTGCCTGCTCGACGAGGTGGACGCGCCGCTCGACGACGCCAACGTCGAGCGCTTCATCCGCATGCTCGACCGCTTCAGCCGCAAGTCCCAGTTCGTCGTGATCACCCACAACAAGAAGTCGATGGAGGCCGCGCACCGCCTCTACGGCGTCACCATGCAGGAGCCGGGGGTGTCGCGACTGGTGTCGGTGCGGTGGGACGGCGAGCGCCCCGGCGATCCCGGACCGGCCGCCGAGCGCGACCAGGTGGCCGAGGTGACCGCGGGCTGACCGCGCTCCG
>CAZKQE010000351.1:0-3151 GCA_964554725.1 uncultured bacterium | reverse complement strand
CCTGCGGCGGCACGTTCGCGACCGTGCCCTCGAGGATCTTGAGCAGGGCCTGCTGCACGCCCTCCCCCGAGACGTCGCGGGTGATGCTGGGGTTCTCGCTCTTGCGCGAGATCTTGTCGATCTCGTCGATGTAGACGATGCCGTGCTCGGCGTTGACCAGGTTGAAGTCGGCCGACTGGAGCAGCCGCACCAGGATGTTCTCGACGTCCTCGCCGACGTAGCCGGCCTCGGTGAGGCTGGTCGCGTCCACGATCGCGAACGGCACCTTGAGGAACCGCGCGAGCGTGCGCGCGAGCAGCGTCTTGCCGGTGCCGGTCGGGCCGATGAGCAGGATGTTCGACTTCTCGAGCTCGACGTCCCCGGCGCCCGGCGGCGCGTAGATGCGCTTGTAGTGGTTGTAGACGGCGACCGCCAGCGTCTTCTTCGCCCGGCCCTGGGAGATGACGTAGTCGTCGAGGATGCGCTTGATCTCGGCCGGCTTCGGCAGCTGGCCCGAGGCCGACGGCTGTTCGCGCTCGAGCTCGCCCTCGAGGATGTCGTTGCAGAGCTTGACGCACTCGCTGCAGATGTAGACCGACGGCCCCGAGACGAGGCGCGCGACCTCGTCCTGACCCCGGCCGCAGAACGAGCAGCGGATCGGATGCGGCGTGGCGATGCGCTTCTTCATGGTCAGCGCCGTTTCTCGATGATGTCGTCGACGATTCCGTACGTCTTGGCTTCGGCGGCCGACATGAAGTTGTTCCGGTCGGTGTCCTTCTCGAGCTGCTCGACCGTCTTGCCCGTGTGCCGGGCGAGGATCTGGTTCAGCTGCTCCTTCATCTTGATCATCTCGCGGGTGTAGATCTCGATGTCGGTCGTCTGCCCCTGGGTCCCGCCCCACGGCTGATGGATCATGATACGCGAATTCGGCAGCACGGACCGCTTCCCCTTCGCGCCCGCCGCCAGCAGCACCGCGCCCATGCTGGCCGCCTGCCCCATGCACAGGGTCGCCACGTCGGGCTTGACGAACTGCATCGTGTCGTAGATCGCCAGGCCCGCGGTCACCGACCCGCCGGGGCTGTGGATGTAGAGGTTGATGTCGCGGTCGGGATCCTCACCCTCGAGGAAGATCATCTGGGCGATCGCCAGGTTCGCCACCATGTCGTCGATGGGCGTACCGATGAAGATGATGCGGTCCTTGAGCAGCCGGGAGTAGATGTCGTAGGCACGCTCGCCGCGGCCCGTCTGCTCCACCACGATCGGAACCAGACCCATCGTCGTCGACTCCTTGTCGGTGAAGGCTCAGCGCGTCGCCGCGACCACCCGCGGCGCGTCCGTGACCACCTCGTCCTGCATCTGCGCCGCGGCGAGGATGAGCGCCACGGCCTTCCGCTCCTTCAGGGACTCCCGGAGACCCTCCCGTCGCTCGGCCGACTGGTAGTGGGCCCGCACCCGCGCCGCCTGGCGCGGTTCGGACTGCACCAGCCGGTCGATCTCCCGGGCCACCTCCTCGTCCCCGACCTCCAGCCCCTCCTGCCGGGCCACCGCGTCGAGCAGGATCTCCCGCTTCAGGGACCGCTCGACGCCCGGCCGGTACCGCTGCTCCAGTTCCGCCCGCAGGTCGTCCCCGATCTCGCGACCCTCGGTCGCCTCGCGGATGACCCGCTCCAGCATCCATTGCACGAGCCGCGCCGGGAGGTCCACGGGGTTGCGACGGATCAGCTCGTCCGCCATCGCCCCCTCGACCTCCCGCTCCGCCCGCACCCGTTCCTCGGTCTCGAGGTTCTCGCGGACACGGCCGCGCAGGGCCTCGAGGCTCTCGAGACGGAACACCTCACGAGCGTAGGTATCGTCCAGCTCCCGCAGGTTCTGTGCCTGTATTTTGCGCACCCGGACCAGGTAACGGACGGTGCGCCCGGCCAGGTCCGGGTTCGGGTACTCGGCGGGATAGGCCATGTCGATCGTGCGCTCCTGGCCCTCCGCCGCCCCCAGCAGCCCGTTCTCCAGGTCCGGCAGCAGGTCGGGCGCCCCGAGCTGTACGCGCAGCCCGCGCGCCCGCGTGCTCGGCAGCCGCCGCCCGTTGGGGTCCACCCGTACGGAGTCGAGCAGGACGAAGTCGCCCCGCTCGGCGGGCCGGTCGAGGTCCACGAACACGGCCGAGTCCTCGCGCAGCCGGGTCAGCATCGCGTCCACCGTCGCCTCGTCCACCGGGCGGGTCCGCCGGGTGAGCGGAATCCCCCGGTAGTCGCGCGCGTCCACCCGCGGCCGCACCTCGACCAGCGCCTCGAAGCGCAGCGGCTGCCCGGGGGTGAAGTGGAGGTTGCGGATGACCGCCGGCACCACCGGGTCGAGCTTCGCCTCGGCGAGCGCCTGCCCGGTCACCCGCGGGACGAAGTCGTCGAGGAACTCGCGCTCGACCGACTCGGCGAACTGCTGCCGCACCATGTCGAGCGGCACCCGGCCCTTGCGGAAGCCGGGCAGGCTCACGCGCCGCTGGATGCCAAGGGCGGCCTCGACCAGGCGGCGCTCGACCTCGTCGGCCGGCACCTCGATGTCGAGGGTGTGCTGCCACGCGCCGGTCTCACGTGCCGACAGCTTCATGCGGTGGGTGCGCTCCAGGGGTTCGGGGGTGTGCAGGGCAAGGGGTTCACTGCGAGAGGGGGGATTCGAACCCCCACGAGTTTCCCCACTGGATCCTAAATCCAGCGCGTCTGCCAGTTCCGCCACGCTCGCAAGTCTTGAGAATTGGCTTATTTATGCCGGAACCGGGACGGGAATGCTAAGAACGTGGCCGCCCCCGGTCAAGAACAATACCCGGCGCTACTTTAGATACTTCAGAACCACATCCGTATACTCGCTCGTCTTCATCCCGCTCGAGGTTGAGAGCGACTTGATCTCGCCGGAGGTAAGCGCCTTCGTGAGTGCCGTATCCAGCCGCGCGGCGGCCTTCTCGCGCGCCAGGAAGTCGAGCATCATCTGCGTGGCCGACAGGGTGGCCAGCGGACAGATGACACCCTTGCCTGCGTGCTTGGGCGCCGAGCCGTGGATGGGCTCGAACATGCTGACCTTGCCGGGATGTATGTTTCCCGAGGCCGCGATGCCGAGGCCGCCTGATATGGCGGCGCCCAGGTCGGTGATGCTCGCGCCCGAGGAACGGAAGCGGAGCGTATAG
>CAZKQE010000350.1:0-3156 GCA_964554725.1 uncultured bacterium | reverse complement strand
GCGGCCGTCGGCGACCAGCCGCTCGAGGGACTGGCGCGCGATCTCGCGCCGCACCGGGTCGAAGCCGGAGAGGATCACCGCCTCCGGGGTGTCGTCGATGATCACGTCCACCCCGGTCGTGGTCTCGAACGAGCGGATGTTGCGACCCTCGCGTCCGATGATCCGCCCCTTCATGTCGTCGCTCGGCAGGTGGACGACCGAGACCGAGGACTCAGAGACCTGGTCGCCCGCGTAGCGCTGGATCGCGAGGGTGAGGATCTTGCGGGCCTCGCGCTCGGCGGTGCGCTGGGCGCTGTCACGGATCTCCTGCACGCGCCGCGACCCCTCGGCGCGGGCCTCGCTCTCCATGCCGGCGATCAGCTGGGCGCGCGCCTCGTCGGCGGTCATGCCCGCCACCCGCTCGAGCCGGCCGGTCTGCTCGCGGATCAGGGCGTCGAGCTCGCCGGTACGGTGGAGGACCGCGCTCTCGCGCTGGCCGAGGTCCTGCTCGGTGCGCTTGAGGTCGCGCTCCTTCTTCTCGACCAGCTCGACCCGC
This sequence comes from uncultured bacterium, assembly GCA_964554725.1. Lineage (GTDB taxonomy): Bacteria > Eisenbacteria > RBG-16-71-46 > RBG-16-71-46 > RBG-16-71-46 > WS-11. The sequence continues at coordinate 2,621 of CAZKQE010000350.1, read as the reverse complement.
CGGTTGAAGGCGGCTTCCTTCTCCTGGAAGGCCCGCTCGGTGGCGAGCTGGGCGTTGCGCGCGTCCTGGTTCTCGCGCTCGAGCTGCTGGCGGTGGCGGAGGATCTCCTCCTTGCCCTCGACCACCGCGGTCCGCTTGAGGGTCTCGGCCTCGCGGCGCGCGTCCTCGAGCAGCCCCTCCGCCTGCCGCTCCGCGTCGTCGCGCCGGCGACCGGCCTGTCGCGAGCGGGCGCCCCAGCCGACGAGAAACGCGACGACGGCACCGATCACGATGCCGCCGATCCACATCACCGTGTCCATCGCCCGTCCCCCGCGCGCCGGCCCGGCGGCGGCCGGACATCCGCCCCGGGGGGCGTCTGCCCGCGCCGTCGCCGGCCGGTACGCAGGCGGGGAAAATATCCCCGCCGAAATGCCGTGTGCAGGATCGTTCTTGAGACCTGGGAATCCAGGTGGGCGCGCCTCGCCCGGGTCGGTCCTCCGGGGGAATCCTCCCCCGGCGCGACGTCGCCGGACACCGGCACACCCTGAACGTGCTTAACGGTTCAAGAACGGTTGATGCATCACGGGCACGGCAGGGAAATCCACGACGAGGTTCGGACGCGACGGCCCGGTCTACCGCGAGGCGCTGCCCTCCAGCAGACCGTCCAGGACCGCGTTGAGACGCGCCGCCCGGTCCCCCAGCGCCTGCTGCTGGGCGTCCCGCTGCGCGCGCTCCTTGAACAGCTCATCGGCGATGTTGAGCGAGGCGAGGATGGCCACCTTCGAGAGCGAGGCCACCGGAAGCTTCTCGGTGATCTCGCGCATCTTCCGGTCCACGTACGCGGCCACCCCCAGGATGTACTCCTGATCGGCCTCGCCGCGGATCGTGTAGCTGTGGCCGAAGATCTGGACGTTGACCACGTTCTTGGCGTCCATCGCGTCCCCGTTTCGCCGCGAATTCCCTGCGTGTTGGTCGTCTCGTGCCCCGTCCGCGGAGCGCGGGCGGGGCCTCCACCCCCGCGGCGCCTCGCCGTGCGGGCGGTGCGCTCGCGGGACATCCACCTTCGACGGCCCAGTGTGAGGCCTGGCGGGCCGCCGTTCAACCCTCGAGTCGCGGCGCCGGCGGGCGCCCCCGGTCAGCCGTCGAGTTTCTCGAGCTTGCGGACCAGGGTCTCGATGCGGCTCACCACCTCGCGGCGCTCGCCCTGCCACTCGCGCTGCTCCTTGCGCAGCGTCTGCAGCTCGGCGAGCAGGGCCGGCACGTCCTGGCCCTGGAGCCGCTGGTCCGCCGCCTGGAGCTTGCGGGCCAGCTCGTCGCGCTCGCGCTCGAGCCGCTGGCGCTCGTCGCGCAGGTTCTGGATGAGGGCCGCCGCCTTCTCGACCCGCTCGGCGAGCAGGTCGAGGTCCGTGTTCATCGTCGTCTGGGTCATCGTTCTCTCAGTCTGGCGCCGCAGGCGGCGGTGGCCGCCGCGGTCATGCGATCCTGGACCTTCTGGATCTCGGACTCGGCCAGCGTGCGCTCCGGATGCTGGAACCGGAGCGCGAACGCCAGGCTCTTCATCCCCGGCGGAGTGCCCGGGCCCACGTACACGTCGAACAGCTCGAGCTGGACCAGCCACTCGCCGGCCGCGCCCCGCAGCGCCCCCACCAGCTCGTCGTGGGTGGTCCGTTCGGGCACGAAGAAGGCCAGGTCGCGGCGCACCGCCGGGAACCGCCCCGGGAGGACCACGCGGGGCCGGGCCGCTCCGCCCGGGGACAGGGGGTCGAGGAGCACCACGAACAGGTGCACCGGGACCTCGATGTCCCAGCCGCGAAGCAACTGCTGGCTCAGCGTACCCGCCCATCCGATGCGCGAAGTGCCGCTCACAACTTCAGCGCTGGCACCGGGTTTCCAGCCGGGGGCAGCATAGTCACGCCACCGGGGGGTGTCAACGCGCATCTCCTCCAGCCACGCCTCCCACAGGCCCTTGGCGTCGTCGAAGTCGCAGGGGCGCTGGTCGGCCCCGCGCGCGTGCGCGAACGGCGGACCGCACACCACCGCCGCCAGCATGCGCGGCTCCTCGGGCAGCGCGCCGTCGCGGGCGCGGAACCCGGCGCCGACCTCGAACAGGCGCACCGCGGCCAGCCCCTGGCGGAGGTTGTGACCGCAGGCCCGCAGCAGCCCGGCGACCGGGTTCGGGCGCATCACCTCGCCTTCGCGGTTCATCGGGTTGACGAGCCGCACCAGCGGCGGGTCGGGGTCCCCGAGCAGCGCGGCGGTCTCGCGCGCCTCGCGCTCGGTGACCATCGCGGTCCCCCACGCCTCGCCGAGGCCGCGGGCCAGCATCGCCGTCCTCGCCCGCGCGTCGCGCCGCTCGGCGTCGCCGCGCACCGCATGGACACCGCGCGTCTCGAGCGGCGCCTCGGGGATCCGGTCGTAGCCCCAGGTGCGCGCCACCTCCTCGACCAGGTCGTCCTCGAGGACGACGTCCGGGCGCCACGAGGGCACCGAGACCTGGAGCGGGTCCCCCGCCTCGACGCCGAAGCCGAGGCCCTCGAGCCGCCGCGTGGACTCGGCGGCCCCGATCGCGACGCCGATCAGCCGCGCGACGCGCGCGGTGCGCAGCGGGACCGGCCCGGGCGCGGGCCGCGGCGTGCGGCGCA
>CAZKQE010000349.1:0-3158 GCA_964554725.1 uncultured bacterium | reverse complement strand
CGCCGGCCTCGTCGCGGAACACCACCGAGCGCGGACCGGCCGCCAGCGGGGCCGCGCCGCGGGGAACGGCCGGGCGGCCGCCGCCGGCGACCCGCGCGAGCGCCGGCGGATCGAGGGTCAGGGCCGGGAGCACGCCGAGCGCCTCGTCGAGCGGGGTGCCGGCGCGCCGCAGGACCTCCTCCGGCGCCAGCGCCGAGAGTTCGTCGAGGGTCACCGAGCGCTCGAGCCCGAACGGCTCGCTGCGCAGACGCCGCAGCGCGGCGAGCGCCGCGCCGCAGCCGAGCGCCATCCCGAGGTCGTGGGCCAGCGTGCGCACGTAGGTGCCGGTGGAGCAGCGCACCTCGAAGGTCGCCTCGGGCAGGTCGAAGCCGGTCCACGTCCAGGCGGCGACGTGGATCCGCCGCGGCGCGCGCGTCACCTCGATCCCGCGCCGGGCGAGCGCGTAGAGGCGCTCGCCGCCCACCTTGAGCGCCGACACCATCGGCGGGACCTGGTCGAGGTCGCCGGTGAACGCGCGCGCGGCTTCCCGCACCTGCGCCTCGTCCACCGCGACCGCGCGCCGCTCGACCACCTCGCCGGTCGTGTCCTGGCTGCGCGTGATCACGCCCAGCCGCAGGGTCGCGCGGTAGGTCTTCTCGCCCCCCTGCCAGACCGTGAGGGCACGGGTCGCCGCCCCCACCGCCACCACGAGCAGGCCGCTCGCCGCCGGATCGAGCGTGCCGAGGTGGCCCGCGCCGGGACGCCCGAGGCGCTGGCGCAGGCGCGCGACCACGTCGTGCGAGGTGGGACCCGGCGGCTTGTCGATCGCGACCAGGCCGTGGAACCCGGACGGCGGCGCCATCTCCGGCGGACGCTCCGGGGCCGAGGTGGAGCCCGCGTTCACGGCGCCTCGTCGTCGTCCGGGATCGGCTCGCCGGTCGCCAGCCGCCGCAGCAGCTCCTCGACCCGGGCCCCCTGCTGGATCGAGGTGTCGAGCAGGAAGCGGATCTCGGGCATCTCGCGCAGCCCGAGCCGCGGCGCCAGCTCGTGGCGCACGAAGCCGGTCGAGTGCGCCAGGGCCGCCATCACGCCGTCCCGTTCGGCGCCGTCGGCGAGCACGCTGACGAAGATCTTCGCCGAGGCGAGGTCGGACGTCACCTCGACGTCGGTGACGCTGATCATGCCGCCGAGACGGGGATCGCGCATGCGGTGGGCGAGGATGTCCGCCAGCTCGCGCTTGATCGTCTCGGCCACCCGCTCGGGCCGGATCCTCATGTCCCCTCCTGCTCCTGCCAGTCCAGCAGCTCCGCCCCGTGGGTCGCCTGCACCAGGTGGCGTACGGTCTGGAGCATCTCGTCCACCTGCCGGCGCTCCCCCGACACCACCGCCACGCCGAGCGCGGCCCGCTGCCACAGGTCCTGGTGCTCGACCTCGGCCACGGACGCCCGCACCCGGTGACGGATGCGCTCCTTCAAGCCCTGCACCACGGACCGCTTGTCCTTCAGCGACCGCGAGCCCGGCAGATGCAACTCGATCCGCACGATCCCGACGAACATGCCCCGGGAGTGTATCAGAGCCTTGGACGAGCGCCCGCCGCTGGGGATGCCCCGCCGGATCGGCACGAGTCTCGCCACACCCGGCGCCGAACGAAGCTCGCGGTCGGCGGGCATCGGGCGGCGGCAGCGGCCGCGCGGAGGCGGGCGGGAGCCAGGGATGGCGGAGCCCGCCGAGCAAGAGCGAGCCGGCGCCGGATGCGCCGGCGAGCGTGCCGCAGAGCCGCCCGATGCCCGCCGACCGCCCCCGATGTGGCACCCGGGAGCCCGCGGCCGGACGGCGCCCGCGCTACAACGTCCGGGCCAGCTCCTCGGTCGTGAACGCCTCGATGACGTCGCCCACCTTGATGTCGTTCATCCCGTCGAGGCCGATCCCGCACTCGAAACCGCTCGCCACCTCGCGCACGTCCTCCTTGAAGCGCCGCAGCGAGCCGATGCGGCCGCTCCAGACGATCGTGCCCTCGCGCAGCAGGCGCACCTTGCCCGTGCGCGGGATGTTCCCGCTCGTCACCATCGAGCCCGCGACCGTGCCGGAGCGCGAGAGCTTGAACACCTGGCGCACCTCGGCGGCGCCGAGGACGATCTCGCGGATCTCGGGCTTCAGCATGCCCTCGAGCGCCTGCTTCACCTCCTCGACCACCTTGTAGATGACCTCGTAGAGCCGGATCTCGACCTTCTCGCGGGCGGCGATCTCGCGCGCCTTCGCGTCCGGACGGACGTGGAAGCCCACCACGATCGCGCCCGATGCGGCCGCCAGCAGCACGTCGGACTCGGTGATCTGGCCCACCGCCTGCCGGATGATGCGCACCTGGACCTCGTTCGAGCCCAGCTTGCCGAGCGACTCCGAGAGCGCCTCGACCGAGCCGTCCACGTCGCCCTTGAGGACGATCTTCAGCTCGCTCACCTCGCCCTGGGCGATGCGCGAGTGGAGGTCGGTGAGCGAGATGCGCTGCGCCGCCCGGTGCTCCTGCTCGCGGTGGAGGGCGTGGCGCCGCGCCGCGATCTCGCGCGCCTCGCGCTCGTCCTCGAACACCTGGAACAGGTCGCCGGCGGCCGGCGTCGCGTCCCACCCCAGCACCTCGACCGGCGTCGAGGGCCCCGCGCGCTTCACCTGGTGCCCGCGCTCGTCGAACATCGCGCGCACGCGGCCGTGCACCTGGCCGGCGACGAACGCGTCGCCCGGGGCCAGCGTCCCGGACTGCACCAGCACGCTGGCGACCACCCCGCGCCCGCGCTCGAGCCGGGTCTCCAGCACCACGCCCTTCGCGCGGCGGGTGGCGTCGGCCTTGAGGTCGAGCAGCTCGGCGACCAGCAGGATCATCTCGAGCAGCTTGTCGATGTTCGTGCCCTTCTTGGCGGAGATCTCGACGCACACGTTCTTGCCGCCGTACTCCTCGATGACCACGCCGTGGTTCGCCAGCTCGGACTTGATGCGGTCCGGCTGGGCGGTCGGCAGGTCCACCTTGTTGATCGCGACCACGATCGGCACGCTCGCGGCCTTGGCGTGGTCGATCGCCTCGATCGTCTGCGGCATGACCCCGCCGTCCGCGGCCACGACCAGCACGACGACGTCGGTCGCCTGGGCGCCGCGGGCGCGCATCGCCGTGAACGCCTCGTGGCCCGGCG
>CAZKQE010000348.1:0-3172 GCA_964554725.1 uncultured bacterium | reverse complement strand
GCGCTCCGGCAGCAGCACCAGCGCCAGCGCCACCGCGGCGAGCGCCGCCGCGAGCAGCACCAGCGTGTGATGCTGGCCCGGGATGGCGGCGGCGAGGACCAGCAGGGCGGCGAGCGGCCACGGCCGCGCGGCGCACCCGCCGCCGGCCGGGGCGCCGCGGCCGCCCGGGAGGCCCGCGTCGCGCAGCTGCAGCACGAACGCGAGCCACAGTGCGGCCGCCATCAGGCTGTTCAGCGGGAACGCCTCGGCGACCAGCGCCGAGCGCCAGAACGGGCGCGAGAAGGCGAGCGCGAGCCCGGCCGCGACCCCCGCCGCGGCGCGCCCGGTGAGCCGCCGGACCGCCTCGCACACCACCCCGGCGGCGGCGGCGTGGAGGAGGGCCGAGAGCAGGTTGAGCTTCCAGGCGTAGCCGCTCCCCGGGACGAGCGAACCGAACGCGTGCGCGATCAGCGTGTAGAGCGGATAGCCCGGCGGGTGCCCGACGCCGAGCGTATGCGCGACGGTGATCAGCTCGCCCGAGTCGGGCCCCGGCAGGCCGGTGTGGAGCGTGCGCAGGTAGACGACCAGCGCGCAGGCGGCGACCGCGCCGGCCGCGAGGGCACCGGAGGGCCTGCTCGCGCCCCCGCGCTCAGCGCGAATAGAGGTCCTTGATGCGGCCCCAGCTCGAGCGCCGGGTCGGGGTCGCCTGACCCAGGTCCCCGAAGGTCAGGGTGTCGATGAAGATCGTCCCGTTCGTGGGCGGGATGCCGATCACCGTGACCCGCGCGATCTTCACGTCGCCGATGTACCCGCGGAAGTTCACGCTCGCCGAGGGGAGGTCGGCCTGGAAGAGCTGATTGTTCGCGGCGTCGTAGAAGGTGACGCGCTCGGCATCGTGGATGCTGGTGTTGTAGAGCCCCACGCCGTCCACCGGCGGCGTCATGAGGAAGTCCATCGCCGCGGAACCGAAGTTGAACCCCACCATCACCGGGGTGTGGTAGGTGCCGCCGCCCCCCTGGGTGGCGGCGTTCCAGGCGCGGACGGTGCTCTGGTAGGAGACCCCGGTGAGCTGGGTGGTGAGCGTGAGGTTGTGGGCGAGGGCGTCGTAGTCGTGCACGGTCGGGGTGCCCCCGAGCGCCGCCAGGAACGCCGCTTCGCTGGTGAACGTCTGGGCGGCGGACGAGGGGTCGGCCAGGAGGACGACGAGACCGCAGGCGAAGGACAGGAACGCGCGTAGGACTCGGGTGCGGGCCATGGGAGCGGCTCTCCTCGAAAGGGTGCGGCGCAGCTGCGGAACCCCATCCATCCTGCCATCGGGCACCGGGGCCGTTCAAGGCCCGGGTGGGGCCGGCCGCGGCCCTCCCCCGCCTTCCCGCCCGACCCCGCCGGGCGGTAGAGTCCGGCGTCATGACCAACGCCGACGCCGCCCGGATCCTCGCCCGGCTCGCGACCATGCTCGAGATCGAGGGCGCCAACCCGTTCCGGGTGCGCGCCTACCGCGAGGGGGCGCGCATCGTCGAGGCGCAGGGCGAGCCGATCGCGAACCTCGCGGCCGCCGAGGGGGCGCTCGAGGCGCTGCCCGGGATCGGCAAGGACCTCGCCGGCAAGATCCGCGACCTCGCCACGACCGGCACCACGCCGCTCTACGAGGAGATGAAGGCGCGCATCCCGCTCGAGGTCGTGGGCCTCACCGAGCTCCAGGGCCTCGGGCCCAAGCGGGTGAAGACCGTGTTCGAGACGCTCGGCGTCCGCGACCGCGCGGCGCTCGAGGCGGCGGCGCGCGCGGGGAAGCTGCGCGACCTGCCCGGGTTCGGCGAGAAGGTGGAGCAGAACGTCCTCAAGGCGCTGGCGACCGCGAACGAGTGGGCGGGCCGCGTCCTGCTCGCCGGGGCCTGGCCGCTCGCGCACGCGATCGCCGCCCACGTCGGCCGCGTCCGGGGCGTCGAGCAGGTCGAGCTGGCGGGATCGTTCCGCCGCCGCCGCGAGACGGTCGGCGACCTCGACGTGCTGGCGTGCGGTGGCGACCCGGAGGCCGTGATGGAGGCGTTCGTCACGCACGGCGACGTGGCGGAGGTGCTGGGCCGCGGCGAGACCAAGTCGTCGGTGCGCCTGCGCAACGGCCTGCAGGTGGACCTGCGCCACGTCCCGCGCGCCTCGTTCGGCGCCGCCCTCCTCTACTTCACCGGCAGCAAGGCGCACAACATCGAGCTGCGGCGGATCGCGATCGAGAAGGGGCTGAGCCTCAACGAGTACGGGCTCACGCGCGGGGAGACGACGGTGGCCGGCCGCACCGAGGAGGAGGTCTACGCCGCGCTCGACCTGGCGTGGATCCCGCCCGAGCTGCGCGAGGCCGCCGGCGAGATCGAGCTGGCGCGGGCCGGGACGCTCCCCGACCTGATCGAGGAGCAGGACCTGGTCGCCGACCTCCACATGCACACCGACCGGAGCGACGGGCGCGACACCCTCGAGACCATGGTGCGCGCGGTCCACGACCGCGGGTACCGCTACTGCGCGATCACCGAGCACTCGAAGTCGCTCACCGTCGCGCGCGGGTTCGACGAGGCCCGCGTCGCCCGCTCGGCCGAGGAGATCGCCGCGGTGCGGAGGAAGTTCCCGGGGCTCCACATCCTCCACGGGCTCGAGGTGGACATCCTCGCCGACGGCGCGCTCGACCTCGAGGAGCACGGGCTGGCTCTGCTCGACTGGGTCATCGTCTCGCTCCACTCGCGGCTCGACCAGCCGGCCGCGGTCGTCACCGAGCGCGTCCTGCGCGCCCTCTCCCACCCGCGCGTCTGCGCGATGGCGCACCCCACCGGACGCCTCATCGGCAGCCGCGAGCCCGCGGCGTTCGACGTGGATCGCGTGCTCGAGCGCGCCGCCGAGACCGGGGTGGCGATGGAGATCAACTCCCAGCCCGACCGGCTCGACCTGAAGGACAGCCACGCCCGGCTCGCGCGCGAGAAGGGCGTGCGGATCGTCATCGACACCGACGCCCACAGCGCCGCCCAGCTCGAGAACATCCGCTACGGCGTGTTCAACGCGCGGCGCGCGGGGCTCACGAAGGCGGACGTGGTGAACACGCTGCCGTTCGAGCGCTTCAGCGAGTGGCTGCGCCGGCCGCGGACCGCGGCTCCCCGCCGGGGCGCGACGCCCGCCGCCGCGCCGAGCGGCGACGCGGCCGCGAAGCCCCCCG
>CAZKQE010000347.1:0-3187 GCA_964554725.1 uncultured bacterium | reverse complement strand
TCCGGGATGCCTGCATCCCCGGTCCCCTGGTCTACTCCTTGGAGGCGGGGAAAGCCAGCGCAGCGTCCGGCGCGGCCGCGTAGAACGCTCCCGTGCCGCGCGCGGTCTCGATGGCGGGTCCAACGGCGATCGAGGCGCCGGTGCGCACCGCGAGGCTTGCGGATTCGCGCCGCGCCAGCCGCCGTGCTCACCAGCGGATGCGCCAGCCGTTGCTCAGGTTGAAGGTCGCGGTCGTGCAATAGCTCGCGACATTGCGGTAGTAGACCTGGTACCAGGCGCCGATCCCGCTGCCGGGCGGCGTGGCGCTCCTCATCGCGAGGCTCGGATCCGCGGGCCCCGGGAACGACGCGCTGCCGCCGATGGCAGTCTTCGTCCCCAGCCGGAGCAGACTGCCGGTGACGCATCGCAAGCCGTCTCCGAACACGGCAGCCCCCGTGATCGGCGCCGAGCCCTTGACGAACAGCGCCGTCGTCGCCGCGGGCATGTCCAGGCACGTCAGCACGACATCGTCCGCCGGGACCGAACCCGATGCCGCGACGAGTCGGGCACCGCCGGCCTGGGCCGAGTTGCCGCAGCCGTGTCCGGGCGCCCCGAAGTTGCCGCAGGGGCAGGCCGAGTTCACATAGGGATCGACCCCGTCGCCCGCGCACCAGCCCGCCCCGCGATCGGGTCCGCACGACCACTTCGCCAGGCCGCCGGCGGCACGCGTTCCCGCCGTGCGGAAGGTCCCGCCCACGAAGAGCGCGGGCCCCGAGCCGTCGTCGAAGACCTCGAACGCGTACCCGATGCCCGAGAGGCTGGTGCTCTGCTGCAGGTCACCGACGGCCCTCCAGCCGATGCCGTCCCAACGCGCGAAGCCCTTGGCGGGCACGCCGCCGGCCTGCGTGAAGTTCCCGGCCGCGAACAACGCGGGACCGCCGCCGTCGTCGAACACCCGCAGCGCCTGGACGGGTCCGTTCATGCCACCGCCGACGGAGGACCAGGCGGCGCCGTCGAAGCGCGCCAGGTAGGGCGCGGCGACCGCGCCGCCCGCGCCCACCGTCAGGAACCCGCCTCCCACGTAGAGCGCCAGGCCCGTTCCATCGTCGTGCAGGGTCAGGGCCGCCGCGTAGCCGGAGATCCCGCCGCCCACCAGCGTCCAGCCGGTCCCGTTCCACTGGTGCAGTCCGACCCCCGTGCCGCCGATTCCGATCTGTCCCGCGTAGAGACGCAATCCCGGACCCAGATCCCCGGCCGCGAGACACGCCACGGGATGCGGGAGCCCCGCGCCGACGGTGGCCCACACCGCGCCGTCCCAGCGCTGCACCTTGCCCGTGAACGTGCCTCCCGCGTAGAGCTTCGGTCCGCTGCCGTCGTCGTAGGTGAGGAAGGTCTCCGCGCCCGCGGGCGCGGCACCCGGAGTCGACCAGGTCGCCCCGTTCCAGCGGCGGAGGTTGGAATACTGTCCGACGTAGAGCGCCGGTCCGCCGCCGTCGTCGTGCACGTGCAGCGCGCGCACCGAGGTCGTGACGCCGCCCGGCGGCAGCGGGACCCAGCCGTTCCCGTCATGGCGCGAGAGCCCATAGGGTGCCAGCGGACCGATGGTGTCGAAGTTGCCGCCAGCGAAGAGCTCCGGGCCGCTGCCCGCGTCGAAGCTGGCGAGCGCCTCGACGCTGGCGTCCGCACCGCCCCCTTGATGAAGCGCGCGGAACTGGCCGTCGCGTCGCTCGACGATTCCGTGAGCCACGACCTGCGGCGTCGTGCCGCCAGTGGACTCGAAGCTGCCGCCGACGATCAGCGCCCCTCCGGTCCCCGCGTCGGAATGCGCGAGTGCGTGGCCGGCGCTGCGCAAGCCCTCCCCGATCCCCTGCCACGTGCCGGCCTCGCGCCGCGCGAGGTTCTGGTTGCCCGGGATCGCTCCGGTGACGATCAGCGCCGGCGGCGCGGCCGAGCCGTCGGTCCCGAACGCGACGTCGCGGACCGTGCCGCTCGCGATGCCTGCGAGACCGGACCAACCGCCCGCGCTCCAGCGCGCGATGCCGCGCGAACCGATCCCGCCGGCGTTCAGGAACGCGCCGCATGCGTACAGGGCGGGTCCCGCGCCGTCATCGAGCACGCGCAGGCGCGTCACCTCGCCGTCGACGCCGGCTCCCAGCGGTGCCCAGCCCGACCCCTGGAGACGGGCAACGCGCGCCCCGGGGCTGGTGAAGTTCCCGCCGGCGTACAGACGCGCGCCCGAGCCGTCGTCGAACACCGCCAGGGAACGCACGGCACCTGCCGCGGTCGGCTGGAAGTACGTGCCCACGATCGACCAGGAAGCGCCGTCCCAGCGGATCACGACCGCGCCCTCGCACCCCGCGTACAGCTTCAGGCCGGCCCCGTCGTCGAACGCGGCGAGGCTGGTCACGTGGCCGTAGGTCAGCGGATTGCCCAGAGCCGTCCAGGCAGCGCCATCCCAAACCGCGACGCGGACGGCGGGCCCGCCACCGGCGGACGTGAACGCCCCTCCGGCGTACAGGCGCGGCCCGGAACCCAGGTCCGCGCTCAGGAGCGCCATCACGCGCGGATCCGCTCCGCCCACGCCGCCAGCCAGCGCGTGGAACGCGGCGCCATCCCAGCGCGCGACGCCGTGCGCCACGACGTCCCCGGCGGTGACGAAGCTGCCGCCCACGAACAGGCTCACGCCGCTGCCGTCGTCATGCAGGGTGAAGGCTTCGACGGATCCGCCGCCGACTCCGGGCGGTGCGAAGCCGCGCGCGAAATCCGTGCATTGCGCGGAAGCGCGGGGAGCCGAGTCGACTGCGCAGAGCATGCAGAACCCGGCAACGCCGTGGGCCAGCCCACGGAATCGAACCTGGATCATGGAGCACCTCCCGTGCCGCGGGATCGCCGGATCGGACGGACGCCTCGCGCGCCCATCATCCTACCGCCGGCCCAGCGTCCGTGGTGGCGGCCCCGCTCCGGGATCAGCGCAGCGTCCGGCGCGCGGCCGCGTAGAACGGCCCGGTGCCGCGCGCGGTCTCGATGGCGGGCCAAACGGCGATCGAAGCGATGGCGCGCGCCGCGCGGCTTTCGGGCTCGCGGACGGTCACGGGCGAGCGCGCCTGGACGCTGCGCCCGACCGCCTCGTCCTGGGGCACCCAGCCGACCAGTTCGGGCGCGCGCGTCAGGAAGCGCTGGCTCGCGCCGCGGAAGCGCTCCCAGGCCG
>CAZKQE010000346.1:0-3205 GCA_964554725.1 uncultured bacterium | reverse complement strand
GGGCCTGCGGGTGCTCAAGGCGCGCGCCCGCCGGCGTCCGGCAGGGCCGCCGGCGCCCGCGTTCCCGCAGGCGGCCGGCGCCCCGGCGCGGAGCCGCATCGTGTTCCGCATGGTGCGCGCGCGCGCCTCGGTGCTGGCCGCCGTGCAGGGGATGGGGGCGGCGGCGGCCGAGCGGCCGCTGGGCGAGGGCAAGTGGAGCTGCCGCGAGACCATCCTCCACCTCGTCAACCGGGACCAGGCGCGCCTGCGCGAGATGGCGGCGGCGCTGCGCGGGGTGCGCCCGTCGTGGACCGGCCTCGACCCGGATCGCCAGGCGGTCGTCAACGAACAGGATCTCGCCCCGCTGCGCGCCCTTTCGTGGGAAGATGCGCTGCGGCGGCTCCTCACCACCCGGCAGGAGCTGATGGAGGCGATGGAGAGCATCCCCGAGGAGCCGGCCGACGTCTGGAGCGTCGACCATCCGCTGGGCTGGATGTTCGACCGGCTCCCCGACCACGACCTGCATCACGCGGACATCATCAAGCGCTGGCGGACGGCCCAGGGCGTCTGACCCGCCGCCCGGCGCGATCGCCGTGACCCGTACGCGGAGGTTCCCGACATGACCGACACGCTCGCGCCGGTGAAGCCGGCCAGGCTCATCATCAATGGCGAGGCGGTGGACGCCGCCTCGGGGAAGACCTTCACGACGATGAACCCGGCCACCGAGGAGCCGATCTGCGCGGTCGCCGAGGCGGGCGCCGAGGACGTGGACCGCGCGGTGAAGGCGGCGCGTGCCGCGTTCGACGAGGGGCCGTGGTCGAAGATGCGGCCCGCCGAGCGCCAGCGCATCCTGTGGAAGCTCGGCGACCTGATCCTCGCCCACGGCGACGAGCTGGGACGGCTCGAGACGCTCGACAACGGCAAGCCGATCTTCGAGGCGCGCCAGATCGACGTCGCCATGGTGGCGGGCTGCTTCCACTACTTCTCAGGCTGGGCCACCAAGCTGACCGGCGAGACCGTGCCGGTCAACCCGGCATACCTCACCTACACGCTGCGCGAGCCGCTCGGCGTGGTGGGGGCGATCATCCCGTGGAACTTCCCGATGAACATGGTGGGCTGGAAGTGCGCGCCGGCGCTCGCCGCGGGCAACACGGTCGTCCTCAAGCCGGCGATGGAGACACCGCTCACCGCGGTGCGCATCGGCGAGCTGGCGCTCGAGGCGGGGCTGCCCCCCGGGGTGCTGAACATCGTCCCGGGCCGCGGCTCGGTGGCGGGCGAGGCGCTGGTGAAGCACCCGCTCGTGGACAAGATCAGCTTCACGGGCTCGACCGAGGTCGGGCAGCGCATCATGCGCGAGGCCGCCGACACCGTGAAGAAGCTCACGCTCGAGCTGGGCGGCAAGTCCCCCAACATCGTGTTCGCCGACGCCGACCTCGACGCGGCGCTGCGCGGCGTGACCACCGGGATCTTCTACGGCAAGGGCGAGGTGTGCGCCGCCGGGTCGCGGCTGCTGGTCGAGAAGAGCATCCACGCCGAGTTCACGGCGAAGCTGGTCGAGCGCGCGAAGAAGCTGGTGCCCGGCGACCCGCTCGATCCCAAGACCCGGCTCGGCTCGCTGGTCAACGAGAAGCAGATGAAGACCGTGCTCGGCTACGTGGAGGCCGGGGCGAAGGAGGGCGCACGCGTGGTCGCGGGAGGACAGCGGCAGCCCGTGAACGGCAAGGGCTTCTTCGTCCAGGCGACCGTGCTCGACGGGGTGGACAACCGCATGAAGGTGGCGCAGGAGGAGATCTTCGGCCCGGTGCTGGCGGTGATCCCGTTCGAGGACGCCGACGACGCGGTGCGCCAGGCGAACGACATCCCGTTCGGGCTCGCCGCCGGCGTGTGGACGCGCGACGTGAAGAAGGGCAACGCGGTCGCGCGGCGCCTGCGCGCCGGCACGGTGTGGGTCAACATGTACAACTTCTACGATCCCGGCATGCCGTTCGGCGGCACGAAGGCCTCGGGGTTCGGGCGCGACCTCGGCATGGAGTGCCTGCTGGGCTACACGCAGGTCAAGAGCGTCTGGATGAACCTCGAGTAGGAGCGCAGCGATGGACCGTCTCACGCACATCGTCGTTCACACCGGCCGGCTCGCCGCCCTGCGCCGATTCTACGAGGCCCAGCTCGGGCTGCTCGTGCGCCAGGCCGGGCCGGAACGGGTCGAGTTCGACACCGGCGCCGGGATGCTCGCGCTCCAGGCGACCCCGGACCCGGGGGCCCAGGGGCTCGAGCTGTGGTTCGCGACCGACGCCCTCGAGGCGTCGCTGCGCCGGCTCGCCGCGGCGGGGGCGCTGGCCGGCGCCAGCGCGATCGAACGGCATCCGTGGGGGCGGGTGGCGCGGCTGAGCGACCCGGAGGGGAACCCGCTCACGCTCTGGCAGCCCGCGGGCGCGGTCCCGGCGGGCACCGGTCCGCCGCTCTCGGCCGTGATCCACTGCGACGACCTCGAGGCGCAGAAGCGCTTCTACCGCGACGGGCTCGGCTTCGCGGTCACGATCGACTCGTCGTGGTGGGTGGGTCTCGCGGCCGGTCCGGCGGGGCTCGGGCTCCACCCGCGCACCCCGCGCCCCGGCCACGCGCGGGCCGAGCGGCACCACGCGTGCGCGATCACGATCGGCCTCACGGTCTCCGACCTGGAGGCGTGGTACGAGGACCGGGTCGCCCGCGGGGCGGCGTTCGCGGCGCCCCCGGCGGACCGCGGCTTCGGCCCGGTCGCCGACGCCACCGACCCCGACGGCAACGAGATCGCCGTGCGCGAGGGGACCGAGACGCGGTCGCTCGCGGAGCGGCTGGCCGAGCCGTTCGAGGACGAGGCCGCGCCGCGGCGCGCGGCGATCCGCAAGCCGGTGCGCAAGGCGGCGAAGGCGGCGAGCCGGGCGGTGCCGCCACGCCGGGCCCGTGCGGCGCGACCGGCCACGAAGCGCCGCCGGGCCGTGCGCGCGACCCGCGACGTGGTCTCCCCGCGCGGGACCGGGCCCGCCGGCAGCCGGCGCAAGCCCAAGCGGTCGCACGACACCAAGCGGGCGCGGGCCAATCCGGCGACCGGGCGGCACAAGAAGGCGGCGCGGCGCACCTTCAAGTCGAAGAAGCAGGCGGTGGCGGGGGCCAGCAAGCGCAAGCCGGTGAAGCGGGCGAATGCGTCGGCACGGAGCTCGCCTTGCACTCGGTCGTGGGAGAAGAAGAC
>CAZKQE010000345.1:0-3208 GCA_964554725.1 uncultured bacterium | reverse complement strand
AGACGTCGAGGACGAGCCGGCAGCGGCAACGGCCGGGCGTCAGGTCCAGCTCGAGGGCGTGGTGCGAGACCGCCTTGATCTCGCGCAGGAACACCTGACGGGCGGGGTCCCGGCGCGGCCCCGACAGGGTGGCCGCGAGCCGGCCGGGCGCCGGGAACGTCACCCGGGCCCCGGTCCACACCGCCGCCCGCACCTCCCCCTCCAGCAGCGCCGCGTTGCACAGGTCCACCAGCAGGTCCGCGGCGTCCGGGGCCGAGCGCTCCAGCCGGACCTCGACCTCGGGGTCGTGGGCCGGCGCCTCGGCCACCTGGGCGAGCACGGCGAGCGCCGCGCGGGCGAACAGCCGTTCCGGGCTCGGCGCCCACACCTCGAGCCCGAGGTCGCCGGTGTGATCGAAGGTGCGGAAGCCCTCGTCCATCGCCGCAGGGTACCCGAGCGCGCCCGCCGCGTCGCCGGGTCGGGGCCGGGCGGTCACAGCAGCTGCCGGGTGCGGAAGCTGACGGTGCCGCGGCTCGCGACGATGACGTGGTCGAGCACGCCGATCCCCACCAGCTCGCCGACCTCGACCAGCCGCCGGGTGATCGAGAGGTCCTCCTCGCTCGGCTCCGGGTCGCCGCTCGGGTGGTTGTGGACCAGCACGACGCTGGCGGCCGAGTGGAGGATCGCGGGCAGGAACACCTCGCGCGGATGGACGATCGAGGCGTTGAGGCTGCCGATCGAGATCGTCTCGCGGCACTGCAGCTCGTGACGGGCGTTCAACAGCAGCACCACGAAGTGCTCGCGGCGGGCGCGGGCGAGGTCGCGGACCTGGGCGAGCACGTCGTCGGGGCCGCGGATCGCGGCGCACCGGCCGTCCCCGGCGAGCGCGCGGCGGCCCAGCTCGAACGCGGCGCACAGGGCGGACGCCCGGGCGGGACCGATGCCGGCGACCCGCAGCCAGCGGACCGGCGGCCAGGTCGCCAGCTCGCCGGGCGACCGCCGGGCGAGCGAGCGGGCGGTGCGCAGCGCGCTCCGTCCCGGCGTCCCCGAACCGAGCACCAGCGCCAGCAGCTCGGCGTCCGTGAGCGGGCCGGCCCCGCCGGCGAGCAGCCGCTCGCGCGCCCGCGGCCGCGCCGGCCCGGACGGCGGCGTGGACGGCGGCGGGACGGGGGCCGGGGCGGGGGCCGGCGTCGTGCGGGCCATGCGTCGGTCGAACTCTCCCCTTTCCGCCGCGCGGAGCCTCGGCGATAATCGCCGGCCGCGGCCGTGTCGAACGTCCGCCCCGCCCGCCGGGCGGGGCCCGATCCCGGAGGCTCCCAGCATGCGTCGTGCCGTCCTCGCCCTGCTGCTCCTGACCGTGCTCGCGCCGGCCGCCGCCGCCTACAAGCCCGAAGGGCCGGTGGATGCCGTGGGGATGATCGACTTCCGCCATGGCGTCCGCTTCAAGGTCGGCGACTGGGTCCAGTACCGGACCAAGGGCGAGAGTTACCAGGGCTTCCGGACCGACTACACCGTGACCGTCCTGATCGCCGGCGAGGAGCTGTGGTGGGGGGAGCGCTGCTTCTGGATCGAGACCCAGACCTCGTACTCGGGACAGCCCCCGGAGCTGGCGGCCACGCTCATCTCCTACTCGGTGTTCGAGGATTCCCTCGCGCACCTGCGCTTCGGCCGCTACATGCGCAAGTTCCTCGACGGCGTGGACGAGAAGGGCGAGTTCATCCAGCAGCCGTTCCGGCGGGCGCCGACCGAGATCCAGAGCCGCACCTTCGCCGAGCGTGACCCGCCGCGCGAGGTGGACACGCTCGGAGTCGAGAAGGTCGAGACCCCGAAGGGGGTGTTCGACGCGCTCAAGGTGCGGCAGGTCTACCGCGAGACCGTGACCCAGCAGGAGGGCGACAGCACCGTCTACTTCCAGATGATCGAGGACCACACGTTCTGGTGGTCCGACCAGGTGCCCATCACGCGGCTGGCGAGGATCGCCCAGGAGAACACCCAGCAGCGCCGGGTGTGGATGATCGGGGAGTCCGAGAACGCTCCGCTGCGGATCGCCGAGCACTCGACCGGGGGGACCGAGCTGCTCGACTTCGGCTCCGGCATGAAGTCGCGCACGATCCCGGAGCGGTTCCAGCGCTCGATCGAGGAGCAGCAGCGGGCCCGGACCCGGGCGGCGCCGCGTGCGCGGAGCTCCGGCAAGAGCGGCTGACGCCGGCGCCCGGGGCCGGGCCCGGACTCACGCGAACAGGCCGCGGGCGAACGCCTCGGGGTCGAAGGGGGCCCAGTCGTCGAGGCCCTCGCCGAGCCCGACGACGCTGATCGGCAGCCCGAGCTGATCGGCGATCCCCAGCACCGCGCCGCCGCGCGCGGTGCCGTCGAGCTTGTTCACGGCGAGGCTCGTCACCGGCAGCGCGCGCTGGAACTCCCGTGCCTGCGCGACGCCGTTCTGTCCCAGCGTGGCGTCCAGCACCAGCAGGACGTGGTGGGGCGCCCCCGCCACGCGCCGCCCGCACACGCGCGCCACCTTCCCGATCTCGGCCATCAGGTTGTGCCGGGTGTGCAGCCGCCCGGCGGTGTCCACCAGCGCCACGCGGCGGCCGCGCGCCACCGCGGCGGACAGCCCGTCGTGCGCGACCGAGGCGGGGTCGGCGCCGGCGGCAGCGCGCACCAGCTCGACCCCCGCGCGCCCCGCCCACACCTCGAGCTGCTCGGCGGCGGCGGCGCGGAAGGTGTCGGCCGCCACCAGCACGGTGGCGTGCCCGTCGCGCGCGAAGCGGGCGGCGAGCTTCCCGGCCAGCGTGGTCTTGCCGACCCCGTTCACCCCGACGATCAGCGCCACCCAGGGAGAGGGGCCCGTCGGCTCGAAGGCGGCCCGGCGCGCCGCCAGCAGGTCGACGGCGCAGCGCTCGAGGGCGCCGCGCAGGTCGAGCCCCGGTTCGCGCCCGATGCGCTCGCGCGCGCGCTCGATCAGGCGGTCGGCGGTCGCCGGACCCACGTCGGCCGCCAGCAAAGCCTCCTCGAGCCGCTCGAGCGTGGCGGCGTCCACCGGCCCGGTGCGGGCGAGCAGGCTCCCGAGCGGGCCGCCGAGCCGCTCGCGGGTGCGGGCGAGCCCGTCCCGGAAACGGTCCCACAGGCTCACGGGGCGTCCTCCGGGCGCCGCCCGCCCGCGACGCGGCCGGCGGAGGCCGCGGCCGGGCGCGTCGCGGCGCGGGGCCGGAGCGCGGTCAGCCCGCGG
>CAZKQE010000344.1:0-3210 GCA_964554725.1 uncultured bacterium | reverse complement strand
GCGCCCGCACCGGCCTCCGCCGCCCGGCCGCGCCGCACGCCCTAGCCACGGGCACCGCCCGCGCCGGACTCCGCGCCGCCCGCGAGCGCGCCGGCCGCCGCGCCGGCTGTGCTACCCTCGTCGCCCGATGAACGCCGACCTCCCGCTCCTCAGCATCCACGAGCCCGCCCCGCGGCCCCTGCCCGGGCTCGACTGGCGCCAGCGCCTCGAGCGGCTGCGGGCGTGGATCGCCCCGCTCGGCGAGGTGGTGGTGGCGTACTCGGGCGGGGTGGATTCGAGCGTGGTGCTGCGCGCCGCCCACGAGACGCTCGGGGAACGGGCGCACGGCGTGATCGGCCGCTCGGACTCGTACGCCGCCCGCGAGCTGGCGCTGGCGCTCGAGCAGGCCGCCGCCTTCGGCGCCCGGGTCGAGGTGGTGACCACCGGCGAGCTGGCGGACGAGCGCTTCCGGGCCAACGCGACGGACCGCTGCTACCATTGCAAGCGCGAGCTGTACCGGCGTCTGGACGAGGTGGCCGCCCGCACCGGGGCGACCGCCGTGCTGGACGGCACCATCGTCGAGGACCTCACCGACTGGCGGCCCGGGCGGCGCGCCGCGGCCGAGCGGCACGTGCGCTCGCCGCTGGCGGAGCTGGGGTTCACCAAGCAGGACGTGCGCGCGGTCGCCGCCCACTACGGGCTGGCCAGCCGCGACAAGCCGGCCTCGCCCTGTCTGGCGTCGCGGATCCCCTACGGGACCGAGATCACCGCCGAGATCCTGAGCCGGGTGGAGCGGGCCGAGGACCTGGTCCGCTCGCTCGGGTTCCGCGAGCTGCGGGTGCGGCACCACGGGGAGACGGCCCGGGTGGAGCTGCCGCTGGCCGACCTGCCGCGGGCGCTGGAGCCCGCGCTCCGGGCCCGGCTGGTGGAGGGTCTCCTGGCCCTCGGCTACCGGTTCGCGACCCTGGACCTGGCCGGCCTGCGCAGCGGGAGCCTCAACCCCCCCGGCCTGCGGGCCGGGCCCCCCGACCCCCGGGGCGTCGCGGGCGGCGGGCCCGGGCCGTCCGGGGGGCCCGCCCGGGTCCCGGCGAGCCGGCGGCCGGAGGGGCCGCCGGAGGAGGCAGGGTCGCCGAGTCATCACGTTTCATGACAAAGGATTAGGCTCGATCTTACCCCCGCCGGGCCGGCCGCCGGCGGGCGTCCCGGCCGCCGCCGGGGCGGGAAGCCCCATCGGCCCCGCATCTTCCGGGAACCACCCGGTACCCGACGAGGGTATCAGCCATGCGCCCCTACGGAGGCGGCGGCACAGAGCGCGATCTTCGCTGAGATCGTCCGTGCCCCGGGCCTCGCGGCACCGGCAAGCCGATGGTCTCGGTCGGATCGTCCCGATCCGCGGATCGTCGGCTTTTTGTGCGTATCGCCCACCGGGGGAGGAGGAGAGACTCGATGAGCACCGTGAAGCCCAACACCGCCAGGCCCAGAGCCGCTCGCAGGCCCGTGGAAACGGACCTCGGCTTCAATTGGGGACTGGCCAACAGCGTGCTGCTGGCACTCGGGGTGGCTGCCCTGGTCGCCGGGTATCTCGCGTTGGCAAGGGGCAGTATCACGCTCGCCCCGATCCTGCTGGTGACCGGCTACTGCGGGCTCATCCCGGCCTCTCTCCTGTGGCGGCGAAGGGGCCAGGAATCGGGCGAATAGCTCAGCGGGTAGAGCACTTGCCTTACAAGCAAGGGGTCACAGGTTCGAGCCCTGTTTCGCCCACCACGGGGGGGAGTGAGGGACGTCGCGGGAGGGCCGGCGGGCAGCGGGCCGGCATCCCGGGGCGGCCCACCGGGCCGGGGGACCCGGGCCGAGGTTAACGACTGTAAACGAGTGTCAAGCCGGGCGTTGTGGGCTAAAAACATCCTTGACATCGCCGAATCCGGGCACCTACACTTTTCACGTCTCGGAACGCCTTGTCACCGCGAAAGATGACCCGGCTTGGCACTCGAACTCCACTGCGTTGCTGATGGGTTCGAAAGGAGGTGGCTGCAAGCCAAACCTGACCGCGCGCAACTGAGCTAAAGCTCCTACAGCAACGGGGTGATCCAACTTTGGAGGTGCAACGATGACTGGTTTGGTTCGCAAGACCACGCTTCTTTCCGCAGGCGCGCTCCTCATCGCCGGCGCGGCGATGGCCGGCATCCCGAGCGCGGCCAACAGTGTGATCCCGAGCTGTATCACCGTCAGCGACGGCTCGCTCTCCGGCGCCTGCAACAGCATGACCATCCGGGACGCCGCCAACAACCCGGTCGCCAACGTGACGGTCGTGCTCGACTTCACCACCTGCAGCCCCGACGGTTCGGTCGAGGAGTGCAGCGCCCAGCCCAACCCGATCGTCGGCACCGCCGGCGTCGTCACCGGCCCCGGCGAGACGATCACCTACACCGCCGACGGTTCCGGCAACCTGTGCGTCACCGTCATCGGCAGCGGCACCAACATCACCCCGTCGGCCGCCGGCCGTCCGGTGTGCGCCAAGATCATCGCGGCGTCGGTCCTCATGGGCACCGTGACCGTGACGGTCGTCAAGTACGACCAGGACAGCAGCGGCGGCGTCGGCGGTCTCGACGGCGCGCTGTGGGTGACGGACTTCCTTGCCAACCCGACGTACAACTCCCGCTCGGACTACGACTGCAGCGGTGGTGTCGGCGGTCTGGACGGCGCGCTGTGGGTGAGCGCGTTCCTCCTGCCGATGACGGCCACCGAGCTCTCGACCTGCCCGGGCCTGTTGCCGTAACGCAGCACCTGGTCCACTGACAGGGTCGCAAAGCGAGAACAGTTCGACTTTCGAACGGAAGGTGGTGGTGGCCGGAACGACAATGCGTCAGCGTCACACTTCACGCTTCGCGTCCCCCTTATCCGTGATGTGTCCCCTGGAGGCAACAATGAAGAAGACTCTCCTCATCAGCGGCGTGCTCCTCGCTCTGACGGCCTCGGTCGCCTCGGCTGGGGGTGTCAATCTCTCCTGGAGCGACTGCGGCACCACCGGGCTCCAGAACCAGGCGTTCGCCTGCAACACGAACTCGGGCGCCCCGTTCCAGCTCGTCGCGTCGTTCGATCCCACGAACACGATGACCGACTGCGTGTCGAACGAGTGGGTGATCGACCTCAAGTCGGCCGGCGCCACCATGCCGGCGTGGTGGGACTTCAAGGGCGCGGGCCGCTGCCGCGACGCCTCGATGACCCAGAACA
>CAZKQE010000343.1:1157-3212 GCA_964554725.1 uncultured bacterium | reverse complement strand
GCACGCCGGTCGCGATGCTGGGCATGCGCCCGTGCACGGCGTTGAAGCCGTGCGACTGGCCGAGGAAGTAGGCCGGCGTCTTGCTCGAGCAGCCGATGCCGGAGAGCTTCGCCACCTGGTGGGGCTGCAGCCCGGACTCGAACGCGGCCTGGATGATCGCGGCGGTGATCGCGTTGTGCCCGCAGCCGGGGCACAGCGTGCTCTTCGAGCCGTCGTAGTCCGCACGGGTGAGACCGGCGCGGTTGCGCGCCGGTCCCGCCGGCGCGGCGGGCGGCGCCTTCGCGGTCCCGTCGCTCATCGCGTCACCGCCACCGGCGCGCCGGCGAGGGCGCCCAGCGTCTCCTCGGCCACGATCGGCACGCTCACCGAGCGGGCGTCGATCGGCAGGCCGTCGTAGTGGAGCACCGGCCGGATGCGCGCCGCGTGCTCCGGGTACTCGATCTTCAGCAGTGCCGACATCTGCGCATCGCGGTTCTGCTCGACGACGTAGAGCCGCTCGTGCCGGGCGACGAACGCCGCCACCTCATCGGTGAACGGCAGCGCCTTGAGCAGCAGATAGTCGGTCTCGATGCCGGACTCCTCGCGCAGCAGGTCGCGCGCCTCCGCGACCGCCCAGTGGCTCGAGCCGTAGGCGAGGATGCCGGCGCCGCGGCCGCGGTCGTCCACCAGCGGGCGCGGCACCAGCGTGCGGGCGGTCTCGAACTTGGCGGCGAGACGGTCCATGCCGCGCCGGTAGTCGTCGGGCTTCTCGGTGTAGCGCGCCGCCTCGTCGTGGCCCGAGCCGCGGGTGAAGTAGACGCCCTTGGGGTCCCGGGTCCCCGGCAGGGTGCGGAACGGGATCCCGTCGCCGTCCACGTCGCGGTAGCGCTCGAACTTCGGCAGCGCGGCGAGCGCCTCGTCGTCGAGCACCTTGCCGCGGTCCCAGCCGCCCTCCGGGTACGGGAACGGTTCGCTCATCCAGTTGTTCATGCCGAGGTCGAGGTCGGAGAGCACGAACACCGGCGTCTGCAGGCGTTCCGCCAGGTCGAAGGCGGACATGCCGAAGTCGTAGCAGTCGCGCACCGAGCTGGGGAACAGCACCACGTGTTTCGTGTCCCCGTGCGAGCTCAGATGGGCGAACAGCACGTCGCCCTGCGCGGTGCGGGTCGGCAGCCCGGTGCTGGGCCCGACCCGCTGGATGTCCCAGATGACGGCCGGGATCTCGGCGTAGTAGCCGTAGCCGGTGAACTCCGACATCAGCGAGATCCCGGGGCCCGAGGTGGACGTCATCGCGCGCGCGCCGGCCCAGCCCGCACCCAGCACCATGCCGACCGCGGCGATCTCGTCCTCGGCCTGCACCACCGCGTAGGTCGCCCTGCCGGTCTCCGGGTCCTTGCGGAACCGCTCGAGGTAGCCGATCAGCGACTCGACCAGGCTCGAGGACGGGGTGATCGGGTACCACGTCACCACGGTGACGCCGCCGAACAGGGCGCCCAGCGCCGCCGCGGCGTTGCCGTCGATGAGGATCTTGCCCTCGTTCGCGTTCATGCGCTCGGCGCGGTACGGCTGCCGCCGCTCGGGGTGCTGGCGCGCGTGCTCCCAGCCGGCGCGCACCGCGGCATGATTCAAGGCCAGCGCCTTGGGCTTGCGGCCCAGCTGGCCGTCGAGCGCGCGCTCGACCTCGTCCTCGGCGAGGCCCAGCAGCCCACCCAGCACGCCGACGTAGATCATGTTGATCACCAGGCGCCGCAGCTTCACGTCCGTGGTGATGGGCTCCATGAGCTTCGCCATCGGCACGCGATAGACGATGCGGTCGTCGGGGATCGGCGGCACCTTGATCGCGTCGTTGAGGATGATGACCGACCCCGGCCCCATCGCGGCGACGTCCTCGGCCGCGGTCTCGGGGTTCATCACGACCAGGATGTCGTTCGCGCGCCGGCGCGCGATGTAGCCGTCGCGGCTGGCGCGGATCGTGAACCAGGTGGGCAGGCCGGCGATGTTCGAAGGGAAAAGGTTCTTGCCGCTCACCGGGATGCCCATCTGGAACAGGGCGCGCAGCAGCACGGTGTTGGCGGT
>CAZKQE010000343.1:0-1147 GCA_964554725.1 uncultured bacterium | reverse complement strand
GACCGTCGCCACGTGGATGCTGAAGTCGTTGACGATGGGTTCCACGTCGCTCCTTCCGGGCAGGGGCCCGCGCGCCGGCCGGCGGCGGGGCCGGGACCGTCCGGGCCGCGCGCCCCGCGCGGGCCTTGCGCCGCGCGCCTGCAGGGCGCCCGCTGACGGTAAGCGCCTGCCCCGGCGCCCGTCAAGGAAGGCGGGGCCGGGAAGCCCCTCCCCCGTCAGGACTTCCGCAGCGTCGCGACCATCTCCTCGACCGACGTGAGCTTGACCCGCGGCCGCCCGAGCGGGGCCCCGCGGGCGACCTCCACCGCGTCGAGCCGTTTCCAGTCGGCGAAGGTGACGACCTCGGGCTGCCGCTCGCGCACCAGCGACTCGAGCGCGGCGGGGTCCGGGGCCTCCGGGACCGGCAGCCGCCCCGCCGCCGCGTCCTCGAGCAGGTGGTTCACGGTCTCGACCGAGTCGGCCTTGTTGTTGCCGATCACGCCGGTGGGGCCGCGCTTGATCCAGCCGGTCGCGTAGTGCCCGGCGAGCGGCGCGCCGCCCGGCGCGTCGAGCACGCGGCCCTTCACGTTGGGGATCAACCCCGGGCGCGGGTCGAAGGGCACGTCGGGGAGGGCCACGCCGCGGTACCCGACCGAGCGGAAGACCAGGCCGGCGGCCAGGGTCTCGGTCTCGCCGGTGGGTTCGGTGACCACCGCGCCGGAGGCGTCCTTCACCAGGCGGGTGCGCGCCAGGCGCACGCCGCCCACCCGGCCGTCGGGCCCGGCGAGGATCTCGACCGGGGCGACCATGAACCGGATGTGCAGCCGGCGCGGCTTCCCCTCCGGGACGCGGGTCGAGAACCCCTGCACGATCTCGACCTTGGCCCGGGTCGCCGCCCGCGCCTCGGCCAGCTCGGCGGCGCTCAACGGGTCGATCGCCGCCTCGTCGGGCCGCACGATCACGTCGGCCCCGGTCAGCTCGCCGAGCTCCTTCACCTCGACGGTGGTGAAGGCGGCCTGGACCGGCCCGCGGCGCCCGAGGATCGAGATCTCCTTCACGCCGCTCGCGCTCAGCGCCGCGATCGCGTGGTCGGCCATGTCGGTGGTGCGCAGCTCCTCGGGGGTGAGGCTCAGGATGCGGGCGACGTCCACCGCGACGTTGCCGACCC
>CAZKQE010000342.1:2061-3218 GCA_964554725.1 uncultured bacterium | reverse complement strand
CGTGAGCAGGTCGGTCACGAACCGGTGCAGGCGCGCGGACTCGGTCGCGATCAGCTCCATGAGCTGCGCGTTCTCGCCCTCGAGCCGCAGCTCGCGCTGCAGGCACTCGACCGACCCGCTGATCGGGTTGAGGCCGTTCCGGAGCTCGTGGGCGATCCCCGCCGCCAGGGCGCCGACCTCGGCCAGGGTCTCGTTGCGGCGCGCCCGGCGCGCCATCTCGCGCACCGCGGTGAGGTCCTGGAACACGGCGACCACCCCGGTCACGTCGCTGTCGTGCATGAGCAGGCTGGTCGAGACACCGAGCGGCAGCTCGACACCCTCGGGCGTGCGCACCAGGATCTCGGCGCGGGCGCGCGACTCGTGCTGCTCGAGACCGCTCAGCATCGCCTCGCGCAGGGCGCGCAGCCGGTCGGGCAGCGCGTCCTGGATCCAGCGCCCGCGCACGTCCTCGCGACGCAGCCCGAGCATCTCCTCGCCCGCGGGGTTGAGATACGCGGCCATCCCGGTGCGGTCCACCGTGAGCACCCCGGAGGTCAGGTGCCGCAGGATCAGGTCGTTGTTCACCATGACGCGATTCAGCTCGCGCGCGGTCCGCTCGAGGTGCTCGCGGGTGCGATGCGCCCGCCCGCCGAGGATCCCGGACAGCACCCCGACGATCACCAGGAACGCGCCGCGCAGGTCGGGCCGCGCCGAGCCCTCGACGCCCGCGCCGGCCAGCGCCCCCACCCACGGCAGCGCCAGGTAGGCCACGGTCGCGCCGGACGCCGTGATCAGCCCCCCCCGCATCCGGTCGTGGAGCCCGCCGGCGATGACGACCAGGGCGAAGAAGACCACGAACTGGCTGTCGCGCCCGCCGGTGAGCGCGGCCAGCGCCGTCACCAGGCACAGGTCGACCGCGAGCTGGGCGTGGAGCTGCGCCTTCTCGCCCCGCCGCAGCAGCGTGCCCAGCCAGTAGACGGTCGACAGCACGCCGACCGCGAGCAGGGACCACCACAGCACCCACCACGACTCCGGCGTCGCGCGAGGGGCCAGCAGGACGCCGATCGGGATCGCCAGCGTCGCCACCAGGAGACGCGTCCGGATGAGCGTCTTCAGGCGGTCCCAGCGGTCGCCGACGTTCGCCAGGGCGGCGGTCAGCGCGGTCGGGTCGGGCTGCG
>CAZKQE010000342.1:0-2051 GCA_964554725.1 uncultured bacterium | reverse complement strand
CACTAGTTGCCTCCGGCCACCACGCTGATGAGCTTGAACATGGGCAGGTACATCGCGACGACCATGCCGCCGACGATGCCGCCCATGACCACGATCATGACCGGCTCGATGATCGAGGTCATCGTGTCCACGGCGGTGTCCACCTCCGCCTCGTAGAACACGGCGATCTTCGTCAGCATCGCGTCGAGCGCGCCGGTCTGCTCGCCCACCGAGATCATCTGGACGACCATGGGCGGGAACACGCCCGAGGTCTTCAGCGGGGCGGCCACCGTCTCGCCCTCCCGGATCGAGGCGCGGGCGGTCATGATCGCCTCCGAGATCACCTTGTTCCCGGCGGTCCGGGCGGTGATCTCCAGGCCGGCGAGGATCGGGACGCCGGAGGCGATCAGGGTGCCGAGGGTCCGGGTGAACCGGGCCACCGCCCCCTTCATCAGCACATCGCCGAGCGCCGGGACCTTGAGCATCGCGGCGTCGACGGCGCGCCGCCCGCTCTCGGTCGCGTAGTAGCGGCTGAAGGCGAACCCGCCCGCCACGATCGCGAGGATCCCCGCCCACCAGAACATCTGCAGGGCGTTCGAGAGCCCGAGCACGATCTTCGTCGGCAGCGGGAGCTCACCGCCGAAGTCGCTGAACATCTTCGCGAAGGTCGGGATGATGAAGATCAGCATGAACGCGGTCGCGCCGAGCGCCACCGTGAGGACCACCGTCGGGTACACCATCGCGCTCTGCACCTTGCGCTTCAGCGCGTCCGCCTTCTCGATGTACGTCGCCAGGCGCATGAGGATCTCGTCCAGCACGCCGCCCGCCTCCCCCGCCGCCACCATGTTGCGGAACAGGTCGTCGAACACGCTCTTGTGGCGCCCCAGGGCGTCGGCGAGCGTCGAGCCCGACTCGACCTCGCGGGTCACCTCGCCGATGACCCGGCCGAAGGACGGCTTGCTCGACTGCTTGGCGAGGATGTCGAGGCACTGGACGAGCGGCAGCCCGGCCGAGATCATCGTCGCGAACTGCCGGGTGAAGATCGCCAGGTCCTTCGTGCTCACCGACACGCCGCCGAACTTCGGCAGCGTGAAGCCGCCCTTGGGCCGCAGCGAGGTGACCAGGATCTTCTTCTTGCGCAGGAGCTCGAGCGCCTCCTCCTGCCGCCCGACCTCGATCTCCCCGGCCTGGGCTTCGCCGCCGAGCGTCCGCCCCCTCCAGACGAAAGTCGCCATCACATCCCTCCTTAGGCCGCCATCCGCCCGACCTTGTCGAGCATGGCCTCGAGCTCGGGGCGATCGGTGCTCCGCTCCAGCGCGTCCGCCGGACGCAGCGCCCGGTCGGACACCGCCTGTAGCAGCGCCTGGTTCATCGTCTGCATGCCGAACTTCTGGCCGGCCTGCATGAGGCTGTAGATCTGGTGCGTCTTCCCTTCCCGGATCACGGCGCGGATGGCGGGGGTGCAGACGAGCACCTCGGCGACCATGACACGGCCCTTGCCGACGCTGCGCGGGATCAGCTGCTGGGTGACCACCCCCTGCAGGGTGAACGCGAGCTGGGTGTGGATCTGCTTCTGCTGGTCGGCCGGGAACACGTCCACGATCCGGTTCACCGCCTCGTAGGTCGAGTTCGTGTGGAGGGTGGCGAACACCAGGTGGCCGGTCTCGGCGATCGTCAGCGCCGCCTCGATCGTCTCGCGGTCCCGCATCTCACCGATCAGGATGATGTCCGGGTCCTGCCGCAGCACGTACTTCAGCGCGGTGGGGAACGAGCCGGTGTCGGCCCCGATCTCGCGCTGGTTGACGATGCAGCGCTTGTGCTGGTGGATGTACTCGATCGGGTCCTCGATCGTCATGATGTGCGCCTGGCGCGTGTCGTTGATCTTGTCCAGCATGGACGCCAGCGTGGTGGACTTGCCGCTGCCGGTCGGGCCGGTGACCAGCACCAGCCCCTTGTGGTGGTTCGTGAAGTCGCGCACGACCGGCGGCAACCCCAGACCCTCGAGCGGGAGGATCTCGTAGGGGATCTGGCGGATCGCCATCGAGATGACGCCGCGCTGGAGGAACACGTTG
>CAZKQE010000341.1:0-3224 GCA_964554725.1 uncultured bacterium | reverse complement strand
CGGCATGACCGCGCGCGACCTGCTCGAGGAGGCGCTGGCCGGCATGTTCGCGCGCCCGATGCGCATGGTGCTCACCGTGTTCGGCGTGGTCATCGGGATCACGGCGCTGGTCGCCACGCTGGGGCTCACCCGCACGGCCGGCAACCGCATCATCAGCCAGTTCGACCGCATGGCGGCGACCGAGCTGTTCGTGACGGCGCGTCCGGGCCGGGCGACCGGGATCGTGGACCCGCACGCGATCCCGTGGGACTCGCCGGCCCGGCTGGCGCGGCTGAACGGCGTGGTCGCCGCCGGGACGCTGAGCGAGGTGGACATCGGCGACGCGATGGTGGGCACCTCGCGGGTGCGGGACCCGGAGAACCCCTCCTCGCTCAAGCTCTCGGTGCACGCCGCCTCGCCGGAGCTGTTCCAGGCGGTGCGCGCCGACCTCGCGACCGGGCGGCTGCCCGACCTCGGCAACTCGCGGCGGGCCGACCGCGTGGCGGTGCTGGGTCCCGACGCGGCGGCGCGGCTCGGCGTGCGGGGGGTCGAGCAGCTTCCGGCGGTCTCGATCGGCGACTACCTCTACCTGGTGATCGGCATCCTGCGCGATGTGGCGCGCAAGCCCGAGCTGCTGGGGTCGGTGATCATCCCCGAGGGGTCCGCGCAGCGCGACTTCGGGCTCGCCGGTCCCCGTACGGTGGTCATCGAGACGCGGCTCGGCGGCGCCTACCTGATCGCCGACCAGGCGCCGCTGGCGCTGCGCCCCGACGACCCGCAGGCGCTGCGGGTCGAGGTGCCGGCGCCGCTGCGACGTGTGCGCGACGAGGTGAAGAGCGACCTCGGGGTCATGTTCCTGCTGCTGGGCGGGCTCTCGCTCATCGTCGGGGCGATCGGCATCGCGAACATCACCCTGGTCGCGGTCATGGAGCGCACCAGCGAGATCGGCCTGCGGCGCGCGCTGGGCGCCACCCGCGGGCACATCGCCCGGCAGTTCCTGTTCGAGAGCGCGGCGATGGGGGCGATCGGGGGCGCGGTGGGCGCCAGCCTCGGGGTGCTGATCGTGGTCGCCGTCGCGGCGTTCCAGGTCTGGACCCCGGTGATGGACCCGGCGGCACCCCTGCTGGCGCCGCTGCTGGGGGCCGGGATCGGGCTCGTCTCGGGCCTCTATCCCGCGATGCGGGCGGCCGGGATGGAACCGGTCGAGGCGTTGAGGCACTGAGGGTCCCGGGGCCGTGACCGGGGAGCGAAGAGGGAATTCGTCGCACCGACCGGAAGGGGGGAGCCGCATGCCCGTACGCATCACGACGCTCGCGATCTGCCTGCTGCTGTCGCCCGCCGCGCTGGCGGCGCAGGGCCCCGCCGGGGTCGACACCCTCGCCGCCGCGTCCGCCGCGCGGCTCGAGCAGCTCGAGCGCAAGGTCGAGGAGCTGGAGCGGGAGCGGCTGTCCCAGGAGGAGGCGACGCGGGCGATCATCCGCGAGTCGATCCAGTCCACCGGCTCGAAGATCAACAACGTGGCCGCGTTCGGCGGGGTGTTCGAGCTGGCCGCCGGTCGCGTGCGCCCCTACAGCGAGATCACCGAGCGCTTCCTGCAGCTCAGCGGGCTCGAGGTGGCCTTCGAGGTGCAGGCCGACGAGTGGGCGCTCGGCAGCCTCGTGCTCCAGTACAACGAGGGCGGCGACGTGCTGGTGCCGACCACCGAGGGCACCCGGGTCGGGGTGCCGCGCGTCGACATCGACACCGGCCTGCTCACCCTCGGCGACACCCAGCGGTTCCCGTTCTACGTCTCGCTCGGCCGCATGGTGCTGCCGTTCGGCATCTCGACCGGCGACCCGGTGGCGGACGTTCCCACGCTCGAGGACCCGCTCACGGTCGAGGCGTTCGAGATGCGGGAGGACGCGGTCCTGCTCGGTTTCGCCTTCCCGACGCCGGCGCCCGTGCCGCCGGCGGCGATGATCGCGCCGACCCCGGCGAAGCCGCGGGTGTTCCGGCCGCTGTTCGGGAAGCTGGCGCGCCTGCTCGGCTACCGTCCGCCGCCGGCCCCGCCCGCCGAGCCGGCCTACGTGGTGCCCACCTCGCCGCCGCCGCCGGTGCACGTGGGCGTGCTCGTCTTCCACGGCGAGACGCTCGACCCGAAGTCGCTCAGCGGGTGGCGCCCGAAGCATCACCTCGGCGCCACGGCGGGGTTCCGCGCCGGGACCACCCGCTCGATCGACGTCAACGCGAGCTACACGACCTCGGTGTTCGACAGCCGGTTCCTCCGCTCGGAGTACGGCTTCTTCCTGGACGAGATCGGGCTCATCCCGGGGGCGTCCGCCAGCGTCAAGGCGCGGCTCGGGCCGTTCGGGCTCGTGACGGAGTGGAACGGGGCCACGCGCAAGGCCAAGCTGGTGGACGACCTGAGCACCACGCGCATCTTCATGCCGCGGGCCTGGCAGGTGGGGCTCGTCTACCAGCCGGGCGGGGGCTCGAGCCCGGAGCCGCCGGGCTCCCAGGGCACCTACATCGCGGTCGGCTACTCGGAGACCCGCGAGCTGACCGGCGTCGTCACCTACCCGGAGGGCCTCGAGGTGCGGGCGGGGGCGCTGCCGCGGGAGCGGTTCCTGATCAGCGTCGGCGAGTGGGTGATGGACGGCGTGCGGGTGGCGATCGAGTACTCGCAGGTGAAGGACTACTCGCCTCGCGACGCCGGCACCGGGAAGACCGCCTCCGGCGTGCAGGCCGTGTTCACGTACGACTGGTAGGCCTGACCGGGCGACGACCCGGGGGTCCACGGTCGCGGGGCGTCACGGCCGGGCATGCGGCCGGGAGCGGGGGCGGGGCCTGCGACCGGATCGCGCGGGCGGCGGCCGCTCAGGCGGCGACGACCGGCCGGCGGCGGCCGCGGGCCGCCTTCTGCACCTTGCCGGCCTTCAGGCAGCGGGTGCAGACGTTCATGTTCTTCGGCTTTCCGTCCACCTGAGCGCGCACGCGCTGGAGGTTGGGGTGCCAGACGCGCTTGGTGACGTTGTTGGCGTGGCTGACGTTGTTGCCGAACAGCTTCGCCTTGCCGCAGATCCCGCATCGCTGAGCCAATGAACGACCTCCTGAAGCGCCGGGGAGGCCCCGGCAGATGAAAAGGCACGGCATCCTAGCAGCCTCCGGGGGCGCTCACACGCGCCCCGCGGGCCGCCCCGGGGGCCCGAACGGCGCCTCCCGCGTGCGTGCCGCCGCGAGGCGCGGGGGCCGCGGCCGGCCGGGCC
>CAZKQE010000340.1:0-3230 GCA_964554725.1 uncultured bacterium | reverse complement strand
AGCGGCATGGGCCGGCATTCTGGTCGCCGGGACCGCGCCGAGTCAACGCGCGCCGCGATCGCCGGCGGACGTCAGGCGCTCCCCGACCCCTCCGCCGCACGCTCGCGGCGCCGCAGCGCCTGCCGCACCAGCATCAGCTCGGTGACGTTCTCGAGCGTCACCAGCCCCACCAGCTTCCCGCCGTGGACGACCGGGATCGCCGACCGTCGCGACGAGCGCATGCGCTGCAGCGCCTCGTCGAGCGGCTCCCCCGCCTCGGCGAGCGGCTGGTCGGGGGTGAGCGCCTGAGCGACCGGCGTGGCGGGCCCCGAGCGCTGGAGCGCCTCGAGCAGCTCGGCCCGCGTCAGCACGCCGACCGGGGTGCCGGCGATCGTCACCGGGAAGTCCTGCTGGCTGCCGGCCATCAGGCGGTCCACCGCGACCTGGAGCGTGTCGCCGACCTCGAGCGACTCGAACTCCGTGAGCATCGCCGCCCGCACCGGCAGCCCGCTCAGCGACGCGCGCGTCCGCACCAGCGCGTGCTCCTCGCCGGCGGCGAGGAACACGAACAGCGCGATGAGCATCAGGATCGGGTTGTAGAAGAACCCGACGATCGCGAACAGCAGGGCGAACGCCTGACCGACCGTCGCCGCGATCCGGGTGGCCTTCAGGAACGGCATCCGCAGCGCCAGCGTGGCGCGCAGGACCCGCCCGCCGTCCATCGGGAAGGCCGGGATCAGGTTGAAGGCCACCATCAGGACGTTGACGGCCAGCAGGCTCTGCGGGATGCCGGCGCCGAGGGTCCCGAGGCCGGGCGCGCTCCCGGTGAGGACCAGCCACAGCCACACCAGCGCCGCGATCGCCACGTTCACCGCCGGGCCGGCGAGGGCGACCACGATCTCCTGCACGGGCTTCTCGGGCATCCGCTCGAGCCGGGCGATGCCGCCGATCGGCAGCAGCACGATCTCCCGGGTGCGCACGCCGTAGCGCCGGGCCGCCAGCGCGTGGCCGAGCTCGTGGAGCAGCACGCAGGCGAAGACGAGGAGGATGAGCGCGAGGCTCGTCACCGCCCGCTCGGGGCTGCGGGTCAGGATCCCCTGGGCGACCGCGATCCAGCCCACGAACAGCACGAACGTGACGTGGAGCTCGATGCGGATCCCGGCGATGGAGCCGACGCGGAACGACCAGCGCATCGGCCGAGTCTGTCACACCGCGCGCGCGCCACCAAGACGGCCGGCGGGGGCGGGACGGTCCCCGCGCTCAGGCGGCGCGGTCGTCCACGTCGTCGTCGGGGAACTCGGACTCGCGCCGCTCCCAGCCCTCGAGGTCCTCGTCCTGCCACAGCTCGCCCTGCCGGTCCTCGTCGGCCAGCTCGAAGCGCGAACCCGACTCGCGGTCGGCGTCGGACTCGCCGGTCGCCTGCGCCTGCTCGTGGAAGGCCGAGAGCGCCTCGAGGTCGCGTCGCGCCGGCTGGTAGCCGGGATGGATCCACAGCGCGTGCTGGAGCAGCCGGATCGCCTCCTCCGCCGCGCCCAGCTGCAGGCAGGCGTTCGCCGCCAGGTAGTGGAGCTCGGGGTGGTGCGGGGCGAAGGAGAGCCCGCGCAGCGCGCGCGCCAGGCCGGCGCGCAGCCGGCCGCGGCGCAGCGCGTCGGCCGAGGCCGAGACCAGCGCCGCGGCGGCGCCCACGTCGGGCGGGGTGTAGAGGCCGGGGATGTGACGGCGCAGCTCGGACAGCGCGCGGGTCATCGACAGGCGGACCACCGGATCGAGGGTGCGCGCGCGTTCGGCGGCGACACGGTCCGCCAGATGGGCGAAGACGACGGCGATCTCGTCGAGCGAGGGGCGTGACGACTCGGACACGAGCGCTACCTCCAGCCGGGGTGTCGGACTCCTGCGGACGGGGCTGAGGGGTTCATCGGCAGGGTCCCTCCGCGGCTGAAGTCGGACGATGGCCCGGGGCGGAGGCGCGCGGGATGCGGCCGGTCAGCGCACCGTGCGGCGGGTGGCGTCGATCCACCACGCCCACGGGATGAACAGCCACAGGCCCAGCGTGGTCATCGCGACCGCGCGCGGGTCGGCGCCGGCGGGCAGGGGCCGGAGGTTGGCGAAGAAGATGAGGGTCACCGCGACGACGAACGTCCACAACGAGAGCCGTCCGCGGCGGCCGCGCGGCCGGGTGACGCGCAGGTAGAGCCACAGGCCGACCAGCAGGAGCGACAGCTCGACGATCACGGTCGCCGGGACCGAGTTCCACAGGCCGAACCCGACCCGCGGCCCGCTCGGCCACAGCGGCAGGTCGGGCCGGTGCGAGAGCACGTCGAGCACCCAGTGGCTCGCGACCGCGAAGCCGACCCACCCCGCGGTGCGGGTGTCGCGCGTGATGGCGCGGAAGACGATCCCCACCAGCCCCGACCAGAACAGCGTCATGTGGAGGCTGTGCGACCACGGATAGCTGTCGAACGCGAGCGGGGTCACGGCGGTGTTCCCCGGCTCGATCCGCACCTTCTCCCAGCCGAGCAGCAGGAAGATCGGCCACAGCAGGTCGAGGAAGAGCGGTGCGAACAGCAGGGTCGCGAGCGATCCGCGCGGCGCGAAGCGCTTGCCGGCGAGCCCGAACGCGATGTGCCCGAGGAACACGGCTAGGCCTTCCGGCGGCCGGCGAAGCGGGGATCGGCGGCGCGCAGGAACTGCTCGAGCAGGTTGCCGGCCACCGCCATCCGGTACTCGCGCTCGGAGCGGATGTCGTCGATCGGGGCGATGTCCTCCATCAGGGCGGCGCGCGCGGCGGCCGCCGCGGCGGGCGAGGGGGCGGCGCCGGCGAGCACCGCCTCGGCGCGCACGCTGCGCAGCGTCACCGGCGCCACGCTCCCCCAGGCGAGGCGCACGTGGTCCACGCGTCCGTCGCGGCCGGTGCGCAGCACGCCGGCCATCACCACCTTGCTGATGCTCTGCGCCCGGCGGGTCCCGACCTTGCGGAAGAACTGGCGGGCGCGCGCCGGCACGGCCGGCACGTTGACGCCGACGATCAGCTCGTCGGGCTCGAGCGCGAGGGTCCGGTATCCGCGGTAGAGGGCGTCGAACGGCAGCGAGCGCTGCCCGCGCAGCGAGCGCACGTGGACCCGGGCGTCGAGCGCCATCAGCGCCGGCAGGGAGTCGCCGGCCGGCGAGGCGTTGGCGATGTTGCCGCCCAGGGTGGCGCGGTTCTGGATCTGGCGGCCGCCCACCTCGGCGGCGGCGGCGACCAGCGCCGG
>CAZKQE010000339.1:0-3243 GCA_964554725.1 uncultured bacterium | reverse complement strand
CCGCGAACGGGAACAGCTTCTTGCCCTGCATGCGGATGAAGTGCTCGCGCGCGGCGACCGTGGCGGCGCTGGCCGGGTTCGCGGACACCCCGGCCGGGATCTCGAGCACGTCGCCCAGCTCGCCGTCGCTGTGGATGTCCACCGCCAGCACGCCCTCGCCCTCGGCGCAGGGCCGCAGCACCACCGCGCCGGCGCCGTCGCCGAACAGCACGCAGGTGTTGCGGTCCGTGTAGTCCACGATGCGCGACAGGGTCTCGACCCCCACGACCAGCACCGTGTCGGCGGCGCGCGAGGCGACCAGGCTGCGCCCGGTCGCGAGCCCGAACACGAACCCGGTGCAGGCGGCGAACAGGTCGAAGGCGGCCGCACGGGTCGCGCCCAGCTTGCGCTGCAGCGTGCAGGCGCAGGACGGGAGCAGCCGGTCCGGCGTCGTGGTCGCGACGACGATCATGTCCACCTGGTCGGCGGTGAGCCCGGCCGACTCGAGCGCGCGCTGCGAGGCGATCAGCGCCAGGTCGGACGACGCCTGATCCGGCGCGGCGATGCGCCGCTCGCGGATGCCGGTGCGCTCGCGGATCCACTCGTCGGAGGTGTCCACCATGCGCTCGAAGTCGGCGTTCGTCAGCCGGCCCTCCGGAACGTACATGCCGGTGCCGGCGATCGTCGCGCCGCGCAGGGTCTCAGGCCGCGGTGTCATGGTCCGCCTCGATCTCCTCGCGGATGTGCTCGTTGACGCGCTTCTCGACGAAGGCCGTGATCGTGCGGATCGCGCTCTTGAAGGCGCGCGGCCCGCTGCTGCCGTGGCCGACGAAGCAGACGCCGTTGATCCCGAGCAGCGGCGCGGCGCCGTGCTCCTCCCAGTCGAGATGGTGCTTCATGCGGATCATCGCCGGGCGCATGAGCAGCATGCCGAGCATCGCCATCGGGTCCTTGCGGATGTCCTCGCGCATCAGCGAGACCAGCATCGCGGCCACGCCCTCGGCGGTCTTCAGCAGCACGTTGCCCGTGAACCCGTCGGTGACGATGACGTCGCAGGTCCCGCGGAACAGGTCGCGCCCCTCCACGTGGCCGATGAAGTTGAGGTGCCGCGCCCGGCGCAGCAGGTCGCCGGCCTCGAACACCAGCGGGTTGCCCTTGGTCTCCTCCTCCCCGATCGACAGCAGTCCCACGCGCGGGTTCTCGCGGCCCAGCAGGTAGCGCGCGTAGACCGCCCCCATGTGGGCGAACTGGACCAGGTACGAGGGCTTGCACTCCGCGTTGGCCCCGACGTCGAGCAGGACGGTGCCCCCGGCGGTGTTCGGCATGAACACCGCGAGCGCCGGGCGCGACACCGACTCGAGACGGCCGAGTCCGATCAGGGCGGTCGCGACCACCGCCCCGGTGTTGCCGGCGCTGAACACCGCGTCGAGCTTGCCGTCCTTGTGCATCTGGATCGCGACCCCCATCGAGGTCGTGCCCCGCCGCCGTGCCGCGGCGGTCGCCTTCTCGCCCATGTCCACCTGGCCGGCGGTGTGGACCACCTCGATCGGCAGGTCGCCCGCCCCGGCCCGCAGGAGCGCGGGCCGCAGGGCGCCCTCGTCCCCGACCAGGGTCACCGTGAAGCGGCCGGGCATCTCGCGAAAGGCCATCACGGTGCCGGTGGCGACCGCCGCCGGACCGAGGTCGCCACCCATCGCATCGATGCCGATCCGCGGGATCCCGGCCATCCCTCGAGCCTCGGGGGCGCTCAGTTGGCCTTCGGGAGAACGATCTCTTCGCCGCCGTAGTAGCCGCAGTTGGGACAGATGCGGTGCGGCTGCCGCGGGCTGCTGCAGTGGCTGCAGAGGTTGAGACCGGGGGCCTTCAATTTCCAGTGCGTGCGGCGCTTCTTGCCCCGGGTGCTGGAATGTCGCCGCTTGGGTACCGCCATGACGTCGTTCCTCCTCTAGTCGCGGACGCGCTCAACAGCGGTCCGCGTTCCCCCTCAGGCGGGGCAGCCACAGGGTCCATCGTTGAGATCCGCGCCGCACCGGGGGCACAGGCCCCGGCAATCCTCCCGGCAGTGGGGCGTGATGGGCAGCTCCAGCAACAGCGTCTCGCGCGCCTGCTCCCGCAGATCGAGCTGGCGCCCATCGTGGAACATCATCTGATCGTCGGCATCCGCCTCGCCCCCGGGCCGACCGTGGGCGCCCGCGCGATCCGCCACCACGGTCAGGTCCACCGCGAGCGGCAGATCGAACGTCCGCAGACAGCGGACGCACTCGAGCCGGGCACTGGAACGGAGCCGACCCCGTACCGCGATGAGGTCGGCCGTGCGGTCCACGCCCAGGGTCGCCTCCGCCCCCTCGGGCCATTCACCCGGAGGGAGCTCGAGCTCCTCGGCGGTCGCCCTGGCCTCGAGGCGCTTCGAGCCTGCGGCCAGCGTCGCTAAGTTGATGATGAATCCCGACATAGTCCACCTGAACGGGCTGTGCGCCGGGACGGCGGCACCCTAGCACAGCGCCGGGAGAGCGTCCAGAGGCCGCCGGGGGCCCCGGGACCGCCCCGGGCGGGGGGTACGGGGGGCCGGGGCGGGCCCCGGGGAGGCCGGCCGCGGGACCCGGGAAGGGGACCCGCGGGTCTGCGGAGGGTCAGCGGGCGAGCGCGGCGACCCCGAAGAAGAGCTTCACCTCGCGGTCGGCGCTGGCGGGGCTGTCCGAGGCGTGGACCGAGTTGCGGCCCTTGCTCTCGGCGTACAGCCTGCGGACCGTACCCTCGGCCGCCTGGGCCGGGTCGGTGGCGCCGATCGCCTCGCGCAGCTTCGCCACCGCGTCCTCGCGCTCGAGGCAGGTCAGGACCACCGGGCCCGAGGTCATGAAGTCCACCAGCTCGTTGAAGAACCCCTTGCCGACGTGCTCGGCGTAGAACTCCTGGCACTGCTCGCGGGTGAGCTTCGTCATCCGCGCCTCGACGATGCGGAAGCCGCGCTCCTCGACGTGGGCGAGGATGCGCCCGACGAGATTGCGCGAGACGGCGTCGGGCTTGACGATGAACAGCGAACGCTCGATGGCCAACAGGTTCTCCTTCGTGGCGCGGCCGGACGGCTCCGCGGGTCCTGGGGTGGGGGTCCGGATACGGGCTGGGTCGTGACGGTCTCCGCTAGCGTGCGCGGCTCCGCGCGCGACCGCCGGTCTTGCCGCCGGACGCCCGCCGGCGCTTCGCGGCCGGCGTGGCGCGCGCGGTCCGGCGCGTCCCGGCCGTGCGCGTCGCGGCCGTGCGCGGCGT
>CAZKQE010000338.1:0-3244 GCA_964554725.1 uncultured bacterium | reverse complement strand
GGCATGCGCTCTGCAGGCCCCGGGACGAGCTCGATCAGCCGGGCTGGCAGGTCCGATCGCGGGCGACCAGGGCGGCGAGATCGGAGAGCAGCGTCTCGTCCGGGAGATGCGACAGCGAGTACTCGTGCACGACGGACACCTCGCGGGGGCGGGTGTCGGGGGCGTGAGCGACGCACGCATTCTCGCAGGGCGTTCCCGCGCCTCCGGGATCGCCCGCAGGGCGCGAATCGGGGCACGTTGCGAACCCGGCTCGGGACCGGGGCGTTCGCGCGCGCGCAGGCTCATCCTGCGCACGCAGGCGCGCCGCTGCGCGGGCGGCGCCTGCGCGCCGCTCGCCGAGCCTCGCGATCGTGTCAAGTCGAATCGTCGGGATCGCTCCGATCGCGACGGGAGAAGCTCGGCCCGTGCCCATGGCTCGAGCCCGACTCATCGTCCGGATGCCGGCGCGCTCGCGGACTCTCACGATCCGTCCCGGCCGCACGCGTCCGGCCGGGACACCGGAACTCGACGCGACCCGCGCGCCGGCCCCTGTCAGCTCCCGTTCACGCGCGAGAGGTCCACGCCGCAGCGGTCGCGCAGCGCCTCGCGGAACGGGAGCGACGGCGCGTCGGCGCCGAGGCGCCGCCGGTACTCGTCCCACACCGCCAGGATCGCCGGCCCGTGCTGCGAGAGCACCGTGCCGCGGGAGCGCGCGCGCGACAGGTCGTCGCCCAGGAAGTCGGCCAGCACGGCGAGGATCTCCCCCGCCACCGCGGCCGGGGCCGCGGTCTCCACGGCGGCGCCCGCGTCGCCCGCCCCCGGCGCCGGGTCGCTGCGGGATCCCTCGCCCGGCGCGGGTTCCGGGGGCGGCGGCTCCCCGGCGCCGGCGGCCCGCGCCTCGCTCCCGCGCTCCGGCATCACCACGAAGACGCCGTCACAGCCCGGGCAGCGCACGCGGGCGCCGTGCTCGCCGAGCAGGTGCTCGGGCAGCAGATAGCCGGTCAGGCAGTGCGGACAGTGGACGGTCATGGCAGATGGCGGGACCGGCCCGGTCCCGCGGAACGTGATTATCCCCCATCCCGGCGGCCCGCCGGCAGCGCAAAGTCCGCGGCCGCCGCCGCTACCCCGCCAGCGCCAGCTCCAGCGGCGCCCGGTAGCCGCTCATGAGCGCCGCGCGCAACGGCGCGTGACCGGGGTCGGCGAGGCGGGCGTCGGCCGCCACCAGCGCGCGCGCCGCCTCCCGCGCGGCCAGGAGCAGCGCCTCGTCGCGGAACAGGTCCGCGAGCTTGAGGCGCGGGAGACCGCTCTGGCGGGTCCCCCACAGGTCGCCCTCGCCGCGCAGCCGCAGGTCCGCCTCGGCCAGCGCGAAGCCGTCGTCCGTGCGCGTCATCTCGGCCAGACGCTCGCGCGCGCGGGCGGTCGCCCCCGCGCCGGGGATCAGCACGCACACCGAGCGGGCCTCGCCGCGCCCCACCCGGCCGCGGAGCTGGTGGAGCTGGGTGAGGCCGAAGCGGTCGGCGTTCTCGACCACCATCAGCGTGGCGTTGGGGACGTCCACCCCCACCTCGATCACCGTGGTGGTGACCAGCGCCTGCACCTCGCCGCGCGCGAACGCGTCCATCACCGCCTGCTTCTCGTCGGGCTTGAGCCGCCCGTGGAGCAGGCCGAGCCGGAACGGGCGCAGGACGGGATCGGCCGAGAGCCGCGCGAACTCGGCCTCGGCGGCGCGCGCCTCGATCCGCCCGCCCTCCTCGATCACCGGCACGACCACGAACGCCTGGCGGCCCGCCGCCAGCTCCTTCGCCATGAACTCGAGCACCTGCGGGAACCGCTCCTCGCCGGTGACCCGGGTCACGAGCCGCCCGCGGCCGGCGGGGCGGGCGCGCAGCGTGCTCACGTCGAGGTCGCCGTACGAGGCGAGGGCCAGCGTGCGCGGGATCGGCGTCGCGGTGAGCACGAGCACGTCCGGCAGACGCCCCTTCCGCGCCAGCGTGGCGCGCTGCTCGACCCCGAAGCGGTGCTGCTCGTCCACCACCGCGAGGCCCAGCCGCGGCAGCGCCACCTTCGCCTCGAGCAGCGCGTGGGTGCCCACCACGAGCAGCGGCTCGCCGGCCGCGAGGCGGGCGGCCAGCGCCCTGCGCTCGCGGGCCGGGGTCGCCCCGGTGAGGGCCGCCACCGTGACCCCGGCCGGGGCGGCGAAGCGCTCGAGCGTGGCCGCGTGCTGCCGCGCCAGGATCTCGGTCGGCGCCATGAACGCGGCCTGATGGCCGGCCTCGACCACGTGGAGCGCCGCCAGCAGCGCGACCACCGTCTTGCCGCTCCCGACGTCGCCGATGAGCAGCCGCTGCATCGGGCGCGGGGCGCGGAGGTCGGCGACGATCTCGGCGAGCGCCCGCTCCTGGTCCCCGGTGAGCGCGAACGGCAGCGCCGCCCGCGCCCGCGCCGCGAGCGCGCCCTCCCCGGCGGTGACGAGCCCGCGGCCCTCCTCGGCCAGCACGCGGCGCCGGAGCTCGAGCACCGTCTGGAGCAGGAACAGCTCCTCGAAGGCGAGCCGCTCGCGGGCCTGCTCGCGCGCCGCCTCGTCGGGCGGGAAGTGGATGTGCTCGAGCGCCGCGGCGAGCGGCGCCAGCCCCCGCCCGGCGAGCACCTCGCCCGGCAGCGGGTCCACCACCCGCTCCGCCACCAGGTCGAGCGCGCGCCGCACCGCCGCCCGCATGCCGCGGGCGGTGACGCCACGGGTGAGCGCGTGGATCGGCACCAGGCGTCCGGCGTGGAGCAGCGACTCGAGGTCGCCCTCGACCACCTCGAACAGCGGGTTCAGCATGCGGCGCTCGAGCGGGTCCACCTCGCCGCTCACCACCACCCGCGTGCCCGCCTTCAGCGTGCGGGCGAGGTACGGCTGGCCGAAGAAGTAGCACGCCACCTGCCCGGTGGCGTCGGCGACCGAGACCGAGAAGTCGGTGCGCCCGCCGCGGGTGCGCAGCGCGGCCGCGTGCCGCACCTGCCCGACGACGGTGAGCAGCGCCCCCGGCCTCAGCTCCTTCACGGTCACGAAGGTGCGGGCGTCGAGGTAGTCGCGCGGGTAATGGCGCAGCAGCTGCTCGACGGTGTGGAGCCCCAGCTTCTCGAACAGGAGGGCGCGCTTCGGTCCCACGCCGGGCAGGAACTGCAGGCGCGAGTCGGGCCGCAGCGGCGGGGCGGTCACGGCGGGCATGCGCCCGCCGATCCCGCCGCCGGGCCCGGCCGGCCGCGGCCCCCGCGCCTC
>CAZKQE010000337.1:0-3244 GCA_964554725.1 uncultured bacterium | reverse complement strand
CGACGTCGCCATGGTGATCGGCGCCAACGACATCGTGAACCCCGGGGCGCAGGACGACCCCGCGAGCCCCATCGCCGGCATGCCGGTGCTCGAGGTGTGGAAGGCGCGGATCTCGGTGGTGATGAAGCGGAGCATGGCCTCGGGCTACGCCGGCGTGGACAATCCGCTCTTCTATCGCGAGAACAACCGGATGCTGTTCGGCGACGCCCGCAAGATGCTCGACGAGGTGCTCGCCGCCCTCCGGGTCTGACCGTCCCCTCGGGGGCGCCGGACGCGCGCCCGCCGCCGTCCGGCGGGTCGACCGGCCGGAGCGCGACCGCTCGCGGCAGGCGCGGCGCTCTGCTACCGTAGGGGGTCGACCGACACCGTTCCGATCCCGGAGACGCCGATGGCCATGCGTGGTGGTGCAGCCCCCCGAGTCGTGATGAAGAACCCGATCGTCGAGATGGACGGCGACGAGATGACGCGTGTCATCTGGACGATGGTGAAGACCCGGCTGCTCGAGCCGTTCGTCGAGATGAAGCTCGACCCCTACGACCTTCACCTGCCGAACCGCGACCGCACCGACGACGCGGTCACCGTGCAGGCCGCCGAGGCGATCAAGAAGCACGGCGTCGGCGTGAAGTGCGCGACGATCACCGCGAACGACGACCGGGTCGCCGAGTACTCGCTCAAGAAGGCGTGGCCCAGCCCCAACGGGACGATCCGCGCCATCCTCGACGGCACGGTGTTCCGCAAGCCGATCATCGTCCGCAACGTGCCGCCGATGATCCGTTCGTGGCAGAAGCCGATCATCATCGGCCGTCACGCCTACGGCGACATGTATCGCAGCGCCGAGATGCGCATCCGTCAGCCGGGGCGGGTCGAGATCGTGTTCACCCCCGCGGACGGCAGCGAGCCGCAGCGGGCCACGATCCACGACTTCAAGGCGTCGGGGGTGGTGCGCGGCGTCCACAACCTGGACGCGTCGATCCGCTCGTTCGCGCGTGCCTGCATCGCCTACGCCCTGGCGGAGAAGGTGGACATGTGGTTCAGCGGCAAGGACACGATCGCGAAGATGTACCATGGCGCCTTCCGCGAGATCTTCCGCCAGGAGACCGACGCGCGGAAGGCCGACTTCGAGAAGGCGGGCATCACCTACTCCTACCTGCTGATCGACGACGCGGTCGCGCGCGCGGTGCGCGCCCCGGGCGGGTTCCTGTGGGCGTGCATGAACTACGACGGCGACGTCATGAGCGACATGGTGGCCTCGGGGTTCGGCAGCCTCGGCCTCATGACCTCGGTGCTGGTGTCTCCCGAGGGGCACTTCGAGTACGAGGCGGCCCACGGCACCGTGCAGCGGCACTACTACCAGCACCTGAAGGGCGAGCC
This sequence comes from uncultured bacterium, assembly GCA_964554725.1. Lineage (GTDB taxonomy): Bacteria > Eisenbacteria > RBG-16-71-46 > RBG-16-71-46 > RBG-16-71-46 > WS-11. The sequence goes on along the minus strand of CAZKQE010000337.1, from coordinate 1,873 downwards.
CACCTCGACCAACTCGACCGCCACGATCTTCGCCTGGACCGGTGCGCTGGCGAAGCGCGGCGAGCTGGACGGGACGCCGGAGCTGGTCGCCTTCGCCCGCGCGCTCGAGGAGTCGGTGATCGAGACCATCGAGGGCGGCACCGTGACCAAGGACCTGGCCGCGATCGCGGACCCGCCGATCCCGCGCCACGCGACGACCGAGGGCTTCATCACCGCCATCGGCGAGCGGCTGGCGCAGAAGGTCGACGCGGGGCTGGCGCTGCTCTGATGCCGGACGCACGCCGCCACGGACGGTGGGTCGGGAGCGATGTCTGACCCGCGGATGAACGTGGCGCCGCCGGGGTTCGACCCCGAGCGCGACCTGCCGTCGGGATTCTGGGCGTTCTACGCGCCGCTCCACCGCGTCTTCGCCCCGCGTCAGCGGGAGCTGGCCGCCGCGCGCCTGCGCGCCCTCGCCGCCGCCCACCACGGCGACCTGCCGGACCACCTGCCGCCCTCGCCGGCGACCACCGGGGAGTGGCGCATCGAGCTGCCGGGCTGGTGCCGCGACCAGCGCAACCAGATGACGGGGCCCGCCGACGACGCGGAGCTGGTGGTCAAGATGCTCAACTCGGGGGCGCCGGGCGTGATGCTCGACCTCGAGGACTCGATGGCGAACGCCTGGCCCAACCTGCTCCAGGGCGTGCGCAACATCCTCGGCGCCCTCGACGGACGGCTCACCTACGAGGACCGCAAGCGCGGCCGCACCGTCGGGATCGAGCCGGGAGCGACCGTGGTGTGGTCGCGGGTCCGCGGGCTCCATCTCTCGCAGGCGGGCCTGCTGCCGCGCGAGGAGGTCACCTCCGCCTCCTTGTTCGACCTCGCGCTGATCACCTATCAGGTGGACGCGGAGCGGCTGCGGCATCCGCTGTGCTTCTACATCCCCAAGTCGGAGTCGGCCGAGGAGGCGCGCTGGTGGGCCGATGTGTTCGCGGCGCTCGAGCGTGCCAAGGGCTGGCCGGCGCGGACGATCAAGTGCATGGCGCTGGTGGAGTCCCACCCGCTCGCCTACCAGATGGAGGAGTTCCTCCACCACCTGCGCGACCACATCCTGGGGCTCAACCTGGGGCGCTGGGACTACATGGCGAGCCTCATCCACTTCACGCTCGCCGACCCGGGGTGGGTGCTGCCGGACCGCAACACGATCCCCCACGACGTGCCGTTCTTCCAGCGGCTGCGCCACCTGCTCGCCGACATCTGCCACCGGCGCGGGGCGCTGGCGATCGGCGGCATGACGGCGCTGTTCCCGAGCCGCGAGGACGCGGAGCTGAACGCGCGCGCCCTGCAGGTGCTCGAGCAGGACAAGAAGAACGAGGCCGCCTGTTTCATGGATGGCGCCTGGACCGGCCACCCGGACCAGAACGCGATCGCGGTCGCCCAGTTCCCGGAGCCCAACCAGGTCGCCGCGCGGCCGCCGGGGGTCGAGCGCTATCCCGACCTCCGCCCGAAGCCGGCCGGCGTCGGTCGGCATACGCTCGCGGGGACCCGTGCCGCGATCCGGACCGCGATCCGCTACCGCAACGGCGTCCTCAACGGGCGCGGGGCGAGCCTGCTCGACGGCTACATGGAGGATCTCGCCACCGACCGCATCTACCGGCTCATGATCGCGCAGCGTATCGTGCACCGCGACACGGTGGAGGTCGCGGACGCGGAGGGACGGGCGTTCTTTCATACCCCCGAGGCGGTGGGCCGGCTGTTCGAGGAGGAGCTGGCGCGGCTGCTCGAGTCGCCGGTGCCGGGCCGCGACCTCGGCGACGCCGCGACCATGACCGAGGCGCGGCGCCGCACGGAGGAGCTGATCCGCAACGGCTGGTTCGACCCGGTCTGAGCGGGG
>CAZKQE010000336.1:0-3247 GCA_964554725.1 uncultured bacterium | reverse complement strand
CTCCGCGCCCGGGGAGGCCGGCAGCGCCGGCGGCGGCGGCACGTCGGGGGCCGGCGGGCGGGCGCCGGCGCGAGGCCCCCTACTCTTCGAGCCCGGCATCCGCGACGTAGTAGACGGCGTCGCCCTGCGGGAGGTGGACGGCACGCGCCCACACCGACGTCAGGGCGGCGCCGGCCAGCCGCTCGAGCAGCCACGGCCGCGGGCGCCGGATCTCGAGCAGCCGGATCCTCTCCCCCGCCGGGATCCCGGCGCGACGGCGCGCCTCGGCGACCGCCTGCTCGAGCCCGCCGATCTCGTCCACCAGCCGGTGGCGCAGCGCGTCCTCGCCCATCCACACGCGGCCCTGCGCCGCCGCGTCCACCTCGGCCTCGGCCAGGCCGCGCCCGTCGGCGACCCGGGCGACGAACTCGCGGTAGTAGTCCAGGATCGCCGAGTCGGCCGCGGCCTGGATCCTCCGGTCCCAGTCGCGGCCGGTCGAGAGGCCGCGCATGTAGGCGCCGCGTTCGAACTCGTCCTGGCGGACGCGGTGCTTCTCGAACCAGCCCTCGAGCGATGGCTTGACGACCAGCACGCCGATCGAGCCGGTGCGGGTGTGGCGGTCGGCGTAGATGCGGTCGCCGTGCGCGGCGATGTAGTAGCCGCCGCTCGCGGCCACGCCGCCCATCGAGACGATCAGCGGCTTCCCCGTCTCGCGCTTGAGGCGGCGCAGCGCGTGATCGATCAGGTTCGAGGCGAGGCCGGAGCCGCCGGGGCTCTCGACCCGCAGCACGACCGCCCGCACCTCCGGGTGCCGGAACGCGCGCTCGAGCTGGCGCACCACGGTCTGCGAGCCCATGTACGGCCCCAGCATCAGGTCGTTGCCGCTGCGCCCCAGCTCGATCGCGCCGGACGCGTACACGACCGCCACCCGCGCCGGCACCGTCCACGCCCGCTCGACCGGCGGCACGCGGGCGAGGTCCACGGTGCGCGGCTTGTCGCCGAGCGAGGCGAGGCGCCCCAGCACGCGCAGGGCGTCCTCGCGGTAGCCGACCGAGTCGATGAGGCCGGCCTTCGCCAGCTCGCGCGAGGTCCAGCGCCGCCCGTCGAGCAGGGTGAGCAGGCGTGCGCGCTCCATCCCGCGGTCGGCGGCGACGCTGGCGACGAACAGCTCCTGGGCGACGTCGAGGTTGCGCTCGATCGCCTCGCGGTCGGCGGCCGGCGTCGAGTCGGCGCTGTAGCCGCGCCAGGCGGACTTGTAGCGGCCGTGCGAGCTGCGGTCGATGCGCACGCCCCAGTCGTCGAGCAGCCGCCGGTAGTAGCGGCGCTCGGCGCGCAGCCCGAGGCCGACGAAGTGGGCCTCCTCGCTCGCCACCACGCGGTCGCAGGCGGACGCCAGGTAGAGGTCGCCGCGCCCGCCCCCGGTCTCGAGATAGGCCACCACCGGCTTGCCGGCCTGCCGCAGGCGCGCGATGCGCGGCCGCAGCTCCTCGAGCTGGGCCATGTTGGCGACGCCCTGCAGGTCGAGCAGCACGCCGCGGGTGAGCGGGTCCTCGAGCGCGCGCTCGAGCTGGCGGTGGATCGGCCCCGCCGGGCGCGTCCCGGTGGCGCCGTCCGTGAGCGTGAACCCGGACAGCGCGTCGTCGCCCAGCACGCCGCCCAGCCGCACGGTCGCGACCCGCCGCTGCCGCCCGCCGGTGAACACGCTCCGCTCCTCGCCGCGGTGGAGCGAGAGCGCGTGGGTGACCGCGATCCGGTCGTGGTCGCGCTGGTACGCGGCGCTGCCGTGGTAGCCGCCGTCCTTGCCGAGCAGCGCGAAGCCGAGCTGGAAGCCGCCGCGGTCCTGGAGCGCCCCGCGCACCACCACGCCGTGCCGCAGCTCGAGCTCGGCGCCGACCCGGACCCGCGCCTGCCGGCGGCTCGCCGCCTCGGCGATCAGCAGGTCGCCGGTGAGCGTGAGCCGGGGCCCGCGCGCGTGCGCGTTCGGCCCGGCGATCGCAAGCGGGCGCAGGCCGACGCCGACCGTGTACTCGCGGCCCAGCAGCCCGCCGAGGAATCGGGTCTGGAACAGATGGTCGGCCGCCGCCCCGACCGAGAGCCAGGGCGCCGGACGCGACAGCAGCCCCACCTTGTAGTCGGTCGCCCGGCCGTCCCCGCCCTTCTCGCGCAGCCGCGTCACCGCCATCCCCGCGCGCAGCCGGTCGGGGCCGCCGCCCGCGGCCAGCGTCCACGCGCGCGGGCCGTCCTCGGGGAACGAGACGGCCAGGCCGGCGCCGCCGTTCGCGTAGGCGCCGCGGTAGAGCCGGCCGCTCGGCTCGAGCGCGCTCCAGGCGAGCAGCAGCTCGGAGGGATAGCGGATGCCGCCGGCGGCCGGGTTCACGGTGAACCCCCAGGCGCCGTCGCTGGCCGCGACGCTCTCGTGGCCGTAGAGGGCGAGCGGGAACTCGGGAGTGGGCGCGGCCGCGAGCGGGCGCGCCAGCGCTGCCAGGGCGAGCAGGATCAGGCCGGGGATCGTCGTCCGTGACATGGTCGGGTCCTCCGCGCGCGCCCGGGCACCGCTACGCCGACGCGGTGACCCCGAGGCGCGGGCAATGGGGGGCGAGCGCGCAGGTGGAGCAACGCGGCTTGCGCGCCACGCACACCCGACGTCCGTGCAGGATGAGCCAGTGGGAGAAGATGGACCACCGCTCGCGCGGCAGCACCGGCATGAGCGCGAACTCGATGCGGACCGGGTCGCTCTCGCGCGTGAGCCCGAGGCGCTGCGACAGCCGCGCCACGTGGGTGTCGACGACGATGCCGGGGATGCCGAAGGCGCTCCCGAGCACGACGTTGGCGGTCTTGCGGCCGACGCCGTGGAGCTCGGTCAGCTCCTCGAGCGTGCGCGGCACCTCGCCGCCGTGCCGGGCGACGATGTCGGCGGCGCAGGCCTGGATCGCCTTCGCCTTGTTCCGGTAGAAGCCGGTCGGCCGGATCAGGGCCTCCAGCTCGCCGCGCTCCGCGGCGGCGAACGCCGCCGCGTCGGGATAGCGCGCGAACAGCGCCGGCGTGACCTGGTTCACGCGCTCGTCGGTGCACTGCGCGGACAGGATGGTGGCGACCAGCAGCTGGAGCGGCGTCTCGTGGTCGAGCGCGGTGCGCGCGTCGGGGTAGCCGCGCTCCAGGAGCTCGAGCAGGGCGGCGACCCGCGCCGGCTCGGGCGGGGCGAAACGGGCGCTGCGGCCGGCCCGCGGGGCGGGGCACCCGGTTCGATGGAGCGTGGAACGGCCCTCGA
>CAZKQE010000335.1:0-3264 GCA_964554725.1 uncultured bacterium | reverse complement strand
GAAGGCCTGCGTGGTGCGCTGAGCCCGCGGCCGCGCGCCGACGCGGCCGCCGGCGGGGTCTCCCGGAGCGGGCAAGATCCCTGCAGACTCCGGCCCCGGAATCTGGCAGCCTCCCCTCCGTCCCCCCGCAGGACCGGGTCGACCGTTCGCCGTGGACGCGGCGTCCGCCCGCGTCCGTGCCCCGCGTCGGCGACCCCGGAACAGGGTGACCCGTGAGCGCCGTCCACCGCATCGCTCGACCGTTCCTCGCCGCCGTCCTCCTCGCTTCCGTCCTCGCCCCGGCCGTCGCCGCCCAGGAGATCCCGCGGCCGCGGTACCTCCACTCGGCGATCCAGGATCCGGGCCGCAACGACATGATCGTGTTCGGCGGGACCGACGGGTCGCTCCCGTTCGCGGACCTGTGGTCGCACTCGGGCGTCGGATGGGCGGAGCTGGCAGCCGCGGGCGAGGCGCCCGCCGGCCGCTCCGGCCACACCGCCATCCACGATCCGGTCCGCGACCGGATGATCGTGTTCGGCGGCTACGCCACCGCGCGGCTCAACGACGTCTGGGTGCTGTCGCTCGCGAGCCCGCGGACCTGGTCGCGACTGCAGCCGTCCGGTACGCCGCCTGCCGCCCGCAACCTCCACAGCGCGATCTACGATCCCGTGCGCGACCGGATGATCGTGTTCGGGGGATACTCCGACCGCTTCCTCGACGATTGCTGGGCGCTCGAGCTCGGCGGCGAGCCGGCCTGGGTCGAGCTCGCGCCGGCGGGTCCGCTGCCAGCCGCCCGACGCGGCCACAGCGCGGTGTACGACCCGCGCCGGGACCGGATGATCGTCTGCGGCGGCGAGCGCGGCGTCCCGCATGCCGACGTCTGGTCGCTGACGCTCGGCTCCGCTCCCGCCTGGCAGCCGGTCGCGACCACCGGGGGTGCGTTCCTGCCGCGCACCGGACACGGCGCGCTCTACGACCCCTGGGCCGACCGGATGGTCGTGTTCGGCGGTCTCGACACGTCGTTCCGGAACGACGCCGCGTCGCTGTGGCTCGCCGGCGCGCCGCACTGGACCACGATCGTGCCCTGGGATCCTCCGCCCCCGGCGCGGCTCTTCCACACCATGGTGCTCGATCAAGCGCGGGGCCGTGCGACGGTGTTCGGCGGGACCGGCGCGATCAACGACTTCGACGACACGTGGGGGCTCGCGCTCGGAGGGAACCCGGCGTGGACGCCGCTTCCGAACCGGCCGGCACTGCCGGTGTTCGTCGAGCCGGTGGCGGGGATTCCGCCGGTGGTGGCGCAGGGGCAGCCCTTCACGATGACGATCCGCGTCCGGAACGACGGCGGCCACAGCGACGATGGTCGCATCGTGGTCTCGTTCCCGACGCTGGTGAGTCCGGCCGATACGCAGTGGGTGACGGCCCCGCCGGCCGGGGACGCGCCGGGCTTCCGCCGCCGGCCCGCGGGGGCCTCCGACGGCACCTGCACGTTCGGTTCCGCGACGGGGCTCGAGGCCGAGTACGCCGACGACGCCTGGGACGGGTTCGGGGCCGAGATCAACGCCCTCACGCTCACCGTGCGGCCGCCGGCGAGCGGGGAGTTCGCGATCGACGTCCGCGCCACCCTGGCGACGCGGGGCGGCGGCCGGTGTGGTCCCCTCGCGAACGCCGTTCCCCCGAACGCCGGGGAGCTCCTGCTGGACGCCCACGGACGGACGGTCCGTCGTTTCGTCGTCCGCGTCGAGTCGGTTCCCGGCGGCATGGGCCCGGGGCCGGTGTTCGTGACCCCGGTCACCGGGGTGCCGAGGTCCATCACGCTCGGGGAGAGCTTCTGGGTCTCCGCCCAGGTCCGGAACGACGGCCCGGTGAGCGACGACGGACGGATCGTGTTCGGCTTCCCGGACCTCGGGCAGCCCGGCGACACCGCCCGGGTGTCGACCGGGCCGCTCCCGGCGCCGGTCGGCTTCCACGTGCTCCCGGTCGGAAGCACCCTGGCCGGCACCTCGTGCGCGCCGCTCGCCTCCGCCCACCTCGTGGTCGGGGTGGCGGACTCGCCCTGGGCCTCGGGCGCCGTCCGCTCGCTCGCCGCGCTGGTGCAGCCGCGCGAGCCCGGCACGTTCCGGGTGGACATCCGCAGCACGTTGCGCGACCCCGGCAGCGGCGACTGCGCCTGGCGCAGCGCCGGGCCGCCGAACGGCGACGGGTGGGCGGTGGACCAGCAGGGCTGGCCGGTGCGTCGCTTCGTGGTCCGGGTCGATCCCGCCCCGGCGCCCGCGCCGCCGCCCACGACGACCTGGGTCCCGGTCGCGGCCGCGCCCGGAGGTCCGAGCGGCCGCGCCAACGCGAGCGCCGTCTATCACCCGGGCCGTGGGGCGCTGATCGTCTACGGGGGCGCCGACCCGATCTACCGCGGGGACGTGTGGTCGCTGGCGCTGGCCGGCGAGCCGGTCTGGTCCGCGATCACCCCCGGCGGCCCGGTGCCGCAGCGTCGCATCCTCCACAGCATGGTCTACAACCCGGTCGAGGATCAGGTGGTGGTCTTCGGCGGCCTCTACGACGACTTCCTCGGCGACATGACGGTGCTGACGCTGAGCGGCGTGCCGTGGTGGTTCCCGGAGACGGGCGGCGGCACGCCGCCCTCGCCACGCGCGGGGCACGCCGCGATCTACGACCCGCTGCGGCACCGCATGCTGGTGATCGGCGGCTTCGACGGCGCGCTGCGCAACGACGTGTGGGAGCTCTCGCCACCCGCCCGTGGCGCCTGGCGCCCGCTGGCGGCGCAGGGCACGCCGATGCCGGGGCGCGCGCTGCACGCGGCGACCTACGACCCGGTCCGCGACCGCGTGGTGGTGTTCGGCGGCGACGGCGGCACGTTCCTCGACGACGTGTGGGCGCTGGACCTGGCGGCCGGGCCCGTATGGCGGCGCCTGACCCCGGACGGCACGCCGCCGAGCGCGCGGCGCGAGCACTCGGCGGTCTACGACCCGGTCGCCGACCGCATCCTCGTCTACGGCGGGTTCGACGGCGCGCCACGCGGGGACGCGTGGGCACTGTGGCTCGGGGAGACGCCGCGCTGGGAGCAGCTGCACTCGAGCAGCGTGCCGCCGGTCGCCCGCCTCGGGCACGCCGCCGCGTACGACCCGTCGCGACGCCGCATGATCGTCTTCGGCGGGGATGGCGGGGGTGGGACGCTGAACGCCGAGGTGTGGGCGCTCGCGCTCGACACCACCACCCCGGTGGCGCTGTCGCTGGCGGGGGTGGAGGCGACGCCGGAGCGGGTGCGGC
>CAZKQE010000334.1:235-3267 GCA_964554725.1 uncultured bacterium | reverse complement strand
GATCGGGCGCTTGCGTTCGCGCACGCACTCCACGAAGTGCAGGCACTCGATGCGGAGCGGCTCCTGCAGGGAGATCTTGGGGATCAGGATGTCGCCGCTGCGCACGGTGAGCGCGTCGCCATACGAGACGACCTGGCCGGCGCGATCGACGCCCTTGTCGTAGACCTTGATCTTCTCGCTCGCTTCCATGTCGTCGAACACCATCATCTTCTGCGACCCGACGACGGTGAACTTGCGCAGCTTGTGCGGATCGAGCCACGAGACGTGCACGTGTGCCGTCTGGCCGCTCGCGAAGCGCAGGTCCACGAAGACCACGTCCTCGACGCCCGGCTGCAGGAACGCCGCGCCACGGGCCGCCACATCGACCGGCTCCTGATCCATGAGGTGCAGGATCACCGACAGGTCGTGTGGCGCGAAGCTCCAGAGTGCGTTCTCGTCCTTGCGGACCTTGCCGAGGTTCACGCGCTGGCAATAGATGTAGAGCAGGTCGCCGATGTCGCCGCTCGTGACCATCTTCTTCAGGTACTGCACTCCGGGGTGGTAGAGCAGCAGGTGCCCGACCATGAGCACGCGGCCCTTCTGCTTGGCGAGCCGGCACAGCTCCTCGGCGTGCGCGACTTCGAGGGTCAGCGGCTTCTCGACGTAGACGTCCTTGCCGGCCTCGAGCAGCACTTTGGCGAGCGGATAGTGGCTCGGAGCCGAGGCGGAGACGACGACGCCCTGCACCTCGGGGTCGGACGCGACCGCCGAGACGTCATCGATCCCCTTCACGCCGGGGTACTGGGCTGCGGTCCTGGCCAGGCGCTGCGGGTCCGCGTCGCACACACTCACCAGGCGCGTGCCCGGCAGGTTCGCGAAGTTGCGGACCAGATTGGCGCCCCAGTCACCGGTGCCCACCACGGCGATGCCGATGCGTTCCGACACGGGGTTCTCCTCTGCTGCGGATCGATTCCGGGAAGATGGATGGGTCGCGTGCACCCGGAGTGGGGTCGCGAGCCCGTTAGGTTAGCCAGCCCCCGCCGAGGGGTCAAAGCGCGCGGCGCCGCACCGGACGCGGCGTCCGACGGGCCGCCGCGCCTCAGGCAGCGAGACGATCGATGCCCTCCACGCGGTTCCTGCCGTTGCGCTTGGCCAGATAGAGTGCGCGATCCGCGGCCTCGATCAGCGTCGTGACCGAATCGCCGTCCTCCGGGAAGTGGGCGATCCCACTGCTCACCGTGATCGAGCCGCGCTCGGCGAGCGGGAACTGGTGCTCGGCAACCGCGGCGCGCAGCCGCTCCCCGACCGTGGCCGCACCCGCGCGATCGGTCTGCGGCAGGATCACCGTGAACTCGTCGCCCCCGTACTTGGCCACCAGGTCCCAGGAGCGCACGTGGGTGGCGAACAGGCCCGCCATCTCGCGCAACAGGAAGCTGCCGCGCAGGTGCCCGTGCCGGTCGTTGTAGGCCTTGAGGTTGTCCACGTCGATCATGAGCAGCGCCAGGTCCTGGTGGTAGCGTCCGGCGCGCTTGATCTCGCGCCGCAGCGCGCTCTTGAGGAAGCGGTAGTTGTAGACCTGGGTGAGGTCGTCGGTGACCGCCAGCTTCTCGACGTTCTGGGCCAGCCGCAGGTTCTCGAGCGCGACCGCGCTCCAGGCCCCGAGCATCGTCAGCAGCCGCGCCTCCTCGGCGCCGAACGGCGCCGAACCGCGGCGGCGGTAGACCGCGAGGTAGCCCGGCGCCTGCTCGCGGAGCCGCAGCGGCACGAAGATCGCGGGACCCGCCTCGACGCCCGGGCACTGGTGGTCGGCCGGCACGCGGCGCGACACCGCGAGGTCGGCGACCGTGACCGCGCGGCCATGGAGCGTGATCGGCCGCGCCGCCTCCCCGCCCGGGCCCCCGAGGGGCGCCGGCTCCGGCTCCGTGGTTCCGGCGACGAGCGTGAGGCGCTCGGGCGTGCGGCCGGGCGAGACCAGCACCGCGCTGCCGTCGCCGTCGGTGAGGGCGAGCGCCGAACGCAGCACCATCCCCAGCAGCTCGGGGCGGGAACGCACCGCCGAGCGGCCGGAGAGGTCCAGCAGCGCCTCGAGGACCTTCTCTCGCGAGAGCATGGGACGGCATCCTGGCCGGGGTCGGACTGATCCGACTCCATGAGAAGGCAATGCCTATGCCACGACGCCCCGGACGGTTACGGGCGCGGGGGCGGGCCGAGGAGCCGCAGCAGCAGCAGGGCGGTCCGGACGGCGAACCCGACCAGCCCGCCGAGCACGAGGAACCACGCCAGCGGCCCGTTCCAGCCCGCCAAGGGCAAGTCCCCGCTCCACTTGAGCAGCACGCCGAGGGCCAGGACGAAGGTCACGGTGAGGGCGGCGCCGAGGCCGGCCTGGACCCCGGTCCACAGGCGCCACTCGCGGTCCCGCGCCTCCCTGCGGCTGGGGAGCTTCACCCCGTCCTCCCCCCCCGGTCGGGCGTTCTGCAACCGGTTTCCGCCCGGCAGGGCCGGAAACTGGCCGGCGAGACCCGACCGCTCGGCGACCCACAGGCGGGTGGCCCCGGCGAGGAAGCTCTGGCGGTCGGTGATCCCGAACCCGGCCCCGAGCAGCGCCCGCTCGAACCCGGGCCCGGCACCGAACTCGAACACCGACCGGCTCAGGTAGCGGTAGGCCGAGGGGTCGGGCGAGAGGCGCCCGGCGAGCGGGACCAAATGGCGGAGGTAGAACGTGTGGAACGGGGCCAGGGGACCGGGCGCGGGGGCGGCGGCCTCGAGCACGGCGAGCACGCCGCCCGGGCGCAGCACCCGGGCCAGCTCCGCGAGCGCCTCGGGGAGCGGCCGCAGGTTGCGCACCCCGAACGCCACCGTGACCGCGTCGAGCGCGCGGTCGGCGAGCGGGAGCCGGAACGCGTCGGCGCACACCAGGCGCGGGGCCCAGCCGGCCGGGCCCTGGCGCTCGGCCGCCAGCGCGAGCATGCCGAGGCTCACGTCGATCCCCAGCACCAGGCGTCCCGGCCGTCGCAGGCCCGCGAGCGACACGCCGCTGCCGGTGCACAGGTCGA
>CAZKQE010000334.1:0-225 GCA_964554725.1 uncultured bacterium | reverse complement strand
CGCGCGCCAGGCTCCGTCCTGACCCAGCGACATCACCCGATTCAGCAGGTCGTAGCGCCCGGAGACGTCGTCGAACATCCCGCCCAGCTCGCGCGCGGCGTGCGGGCGGAAGCGGTCGGGCGCGGGGCGTTCGGGGTCGCTCATCGAGGGCGGGTCACGCGTGGGGGCCCGTGCGCGGGGGGTGGATGGTGCGCCCGACAGGACTCGAACCTGTAACCTTTAGCT
>CAZKQE010000333.1:0-3267 GCA_964554725.1 uncultured bacterium | reverse complement strand
GCCGAGGTCGCCGGCGCCGAGGAGGTGCTGCTCGAGCCGCCCTGCTGGAGCTTCCCCATCCTGCCCGGCTCCGACCTCCGGTTCCGGAGCGAGGCGGACGTGGTCACCTCGCGCCGGAGCGACGGCGGCACGTTGCGGCTCGCCGGCGCGATCGCGCTGCGCGACCCCACCTCCCGGCGCGAGACGCTCCTCGACGGGCTCGAGATCGTCGCTCCGCCGTCCGCCGCCGGGGCGCCGGCGCCGCTCGTGCTGCGCTCGGCGAGCGGCCTCGTCCTGTGCGAGCTGCGGAACTCGATGTTCGACTTCCGCCGCCGCCCGGCGCTCGAGGTGCACTACCTCAACGCCCATCTCGCCCGCGAGTGGGCCGAGGCGATCGGCCGGCCGGAGCTCGCCGGCTGGGTGATCGGCCTCGGCGAGCTGCGGGCCGGGGCGGAACGCCTGTGGGAGGCTCCCGGCTCCGGCGCGGCGCGCGCGCCGGTCCGCTCGGGCGGCCTGCTCGACGTGGCGCTCGGCCGGCTCGAGGGCATCCAGCAGGTCGCCCGCTCGGGCACCTATCCGAACGGGCGGGTGGCGCTCTCCATGGCGACCACCAGCTGCAACCTGGGCACGGTGGACGTGCCGTGGCTGGCGCCGATGGAGAAGGACCACCCGCTCATCCACATGGCGCTCTACCGGCTGCTCGACGGGCGCTTCGAGCAGATCGGGCTCTCGTGGATGAAGCACGGGTTCTTCGCCCTCTCGGACAACGACTGCACGCCGTGCCAGAACCCCTCGAACGGGGACTACCTCGGCGTCGGCTGCTCGGACACCTACGACGTCGGCAACAACTCCACCCGCGGCTACCTCGGCCCGCGCAGCGAGGTGGACGCCTTCCAGCGGACCTGGGAATGCCTCGGCTCCCACTTCTCGGGCGGCCTGGCGGACTGCGTCCGGCGGCACGGCACGAGCGGACACGGTCCGCTCGACCACCGGCTCACCGCCGCCGACTCCGCGCTCGCCCGGCCCGGCGCCACCTACTGGTACGAGGCCTACTATCTGGTCGCGGCGGACGAGCAGCCGGAGAACAACTGGGGACACCGCCGCTGCACGATGAGCTGGAACGGGAGCGCCTGGGTGTTCACGACCCCGCCCGGCGAACCGCTCATCGAAGGGCCCGCCCTCGGCGCCTGGGGCCCGGTCCCGACCGTGGTGGACGTGGCCCCCGGCGACGGTCAGGTGCTGCTCGCGGTCCAGACCACGGATCTCGGGGGCGGGACGTGGCGCTACGAGTACGCGCTCCTCAACCGGGACTCCCAGCGCCGCATCCGCTCGTTCCGGCTGCCGGTGCTCGGCGTGCCGAACCTCGCCGCGATCGGATTCCACGACGGCGACGGCGACCCGGCCACCGACTGGCAGGTGGCGGTGGATGGCGACTCCATCGTGTGGCGGACGGCCTCCTTCAGCGAGGACCCGGCCGCGCCGGCGCTCCGGTTCGGCGCCCTGGTCAACTTCCGCTTCGAGGCGGACGCGCCGCCGGCGGCGCTCGAGGCGCGGCTGGGGCGGTTCGCGCCCGGTCCCGGCGACGAGGTCGGCGCCGCGACGAGCGGGCCCGCGAACGCCGTCGCGGCGGCGGGGGCGGCCGGGGCGGCGCGCCCGGAGTGGCTCGAGGTGCGGCCCAACCCGACGCGACGGGGCGTGACGCTGCGCTACCGCGCGCCGGCGGGCCCGGTGGAGCTCGGCATCTTCGACGCGGCGGGCCGGCAGCTGCGGCGGCTTCCCGCCGGGGTCGCGGAGGCCGGCGGGGGGGCGGTGACCTGGGACGGGGCGGGCCCCGACGGGGCCCGCGCGCGGGCCGGGGTCTACTACGCGCGGCTCCGGGCCGCCGGCGTCACGGTGGCCCGGCCGATCGTGCTCGTCGACTGACCCGGGGCGCCGGGGGCTAGCGCTCGCGGCCGCTCAGGAAGCGCAGCGGGTCGGGCACGTCGCCCGGGCGGGCGGCGGTGGGGGACGCCTCGCGCTCCTCGTCGCCGTCCCCCTCGCCCGGCGAGAGGAACAGGTTCGACTCGAGCCCGTGCTGCTTCGAGTAGAGCTCGAAGTAGCGGCCGCCGCGCGCGAGCAGCTCGTCGTGCGTGCCCTGCTCGAGGATGCGCCCGTCCTCGATGACGAGGATCTGGTCGGCGCGGCGGATGGTCGAGAGCCGATGCGCGATCACGAACGTCGTGCGCGCCTTCATCAGGTGGGCGAGGCCGGCCTGGATGAACGCCTCGGACTCGGAGTCGAGGCTCGAGGTCGCCTCGTCGAGGATCAGGATGCGCGGATCGGCGAGGATCGCGCGCGCGATCGAGACCCGCTGGCGCTGACCGCCCGAGAGCCGCACGCCGCGCTCGCCGACGATCGTGTCGAGGCCGTTCGCGAAGCGGTCGGCGAACTCGTCCACGTGCGCGATGTGACACGCCTCGCGGATCTGCGCCTCGGTCGCGTCGGGCCGCGAGAACGCCACGTTCTCGCGGATCGTGCCGTCGAACAGGAAGGTCTCCTGCAGCACCACGCCGAGCCGCGTCCGGTAGGAGTCGAGCCGCACGGTCGCGAGGTCGGTCCCGTCCACGAGCACCCGTCCCGCGAGCGGGGTGTAGAAGCCGGCGACCAGGCCGATCATCGTGGACTTCCCGCCGCCCGAGGAACCCACCAGCGCCGTCACGCTGCCGGGCGCGGCGCGGAAGCTCACGTCGTGGAGCACCGGCCGGTCCCGCTCGTACGCGAACCCGACGTGGTCGAACACCACGTCGCCCTCGACGCGCTCGAGCGTGACCGTGCGCCGCGGGTCGGCGTCCTCGGGGCGCTCGGCGAGCACCTCGCGGGTGCGCTCGAGCCCGGCCAGCGCCTCGGTGATCTGGGTGCCGATCGCGACGATCTGGAAGATGGGTGCGACCATGAAGCCGAGGAACGCGGTGTAGGTGAAGAACCCGCCCAGCGTCATGGTGCCGGCGAGGATCTGGCGGGTGCCCACGAACATGACCACGGCGCCGACCACCCCGAGCAGCACCGCGGACGAGAGCCCCATCACCGAGGTCGCGGTGAGGGTCTTCAGCACGTTGTCGAGCAGCCGCCGGACGCCGCCGGCGAACACCTCCGACTCGCGCGCCTCGGCGTGGTAGCCCTTGATCACGCGCACCGCGCCCAGCGACTCCGTGAGCCGGCCGGTGACCTCGGCGTTGATGCGGCCGCGCTCGCGGAAGATGGGGCGCATGGTCGTGAACGCCTTGCTGAGGGCGACCACGAACACCGCCA
>CAZKQE010000332.1:0-3270 GCA_964554725.1 uncultured bacterium | reverse complement strand
CACCGGCGCTGAGCCGGTGGACGAGCTGGACGAGCCGGGCGCGGTGCGCTGGCGCGGCGAGGCGGTCGCCCGCCACGAGACGTTCCTCGCCCGGCACCCGGACTCGCCCGTGCGCGGCGAGATCCGCTTCCGGCTCGCCGACCTGCTGCTGGTCGAGGCCCGCCGGGAGTTCCGCGAGCGGATGGCGGCGTACGTGAGCGACCAGGCGGCGGGCGGCCGCGGCGGCGTGCCGCTCCCGGTGCTGAGCCACGCCCCGGCGCTGGCGCTCTACCGCGCGATCCTCGCCGGGGACCCGGCGTTCGAGCACCGCGACGCCGCCCTCTTCAACGCCGGGATGATCCTGGCCGACGGCGGCGACCCCGAGGCCGAGCGCATGTTCGAGACGCTGGTGACGCTCCACGCCGGCTCGCCCTGGTGTCAGGAGGCGTACCTGCGCATGGGGGACATGCACTTCAACGAGCGGCGCTACGCCCGCAGCATCGCCCTCTACGAGCGCGCGGCGGCCGGGCCCGACGCGGGGCTCCAGGCGATCGCCCTCTACAAGACCGGCTGGGCGCACTACAACCAGGACGCCTTCGCCCCGGCGGCGATCGCGTTCGGCGCCGTGCTCGACCTCTACGGCACCGCCCGGCGCGCCGAGATCGAGGCCGACATCGAGGGCGAGGCGGAGGCCTACCTCGTCCACTCGCTGGCGGGGGCGGGCGGCGCCCCGGCGTTCGCGGCCCACTTCGGCCGCACCGGCGCGCGGCCCTACGAGCTGCGCATCCTGCTCGCGCTGGGCCAGCACTTCCGCCGCTTCGGCCAGTACGCCGAGGCCGCGGCCAGCGACGAGCTGTGCCTGAGCCGCTACCCGGACCACGCCGACGCCCTGCTCAGCGCGCAGCGGCTCATCGACACCCACCAGCGCGCGAACCAGCCGGTGCGGGCGCGCGAGGCGCGGCTCGGGTTCGCGGCGCGGTTCGCGCCCGGCGGCGGGTGGGCGCGCGCGCAGGCGTCGGACTCCGTGCGTGCGGCGGGCGCCGAGTTCGCGCGCGGCGCGCTCCGCACGGTGGCCCAGGAGTACCACCTCAAGGCGCGCGGCAGCGGCGACGCCGCCGACTGGCGCGCCGCGCTCGACCTCTACGAGCGGGTGCTCGTCACCTGGCCCGACGACGCGGCCGCGGCCGCGCTGGCGCTGCGCGCCGGCGAGGCCGGGGCGCGGCTCGGCGAGCACGCGCGCGCGCTGCGCCACTACGAGGCGGCCGCCCGCTCGCCGGAGGACAGCATCGCCGCGCAGGGGATGTGGCAGCAGGTCGCGGTGACCGACGCCTGGTACGAGAGCAGCCGCGGCCCCGCCGGCCCCGGGCGGGCGGCGACCGGCCGCGACTCGCTCGCGCGCGCGGTCCTGGAGCGCGCCGACCGGCTCCACGATCGCTTCCCCGACCACCCGCAGGGCGCCGACCTGCGCTGGCGCCAGGGCAACCTGGCGTTCGCGCACGGCTGGCTCGAGCGCTCGGCGGAGGACTTCGGCCGCATGGCGAGCCGTCACCCGCGCGACCGCCGCGCGCCGCGGGCCGCCATCCTGCGTGCCGACGCGCTGTTCCGGCTCGAGCGCTTCGAGGACGCCGGGAGCGCCTACGAAGAGGCGCTGGCGGCGGCCCGGCAGGCGGGCGCCGACTCGCTGCGCCGCCGCGCCGAGCTGGCGATCCCGGTCGCCTACTACCGGCACGCCGAGTCGGCGGTGGCCCGCGACTCGTCGCGCCACGAGCGGCACGCCGGGCTGTTCCAGCAGGTGGCGTCCCGCTGGCCGCGCTACGAGCACGCCCATCTGGCGCAGTACCGCGCCGGGCTCGCGTGGTCGCGGGCCGGGAAGGCGAAGGACGCGGTGCGCGCGTTCGAAGCGGTGATCGACAGCTTCCCGCGCAGCACCTACGTGCGCGACGCGCACCTCGAGATCGCGAAGGCGTGGGAGACGGACGGCGAGCGGGAGCGGAGCGCGGCGGCCTGGGCGCGGTTCGCCGAGCGCTACCCGCAGGACCCGGGGGCGGCCGACGCCTGGCTCAAGGCGGCCGACCTGTACGCGGCGGCCGGCCGTGAGGATCGTGCGCTCGAGATCCGTCTCGCCTACATCCGCCGCTACCCGAACGACGTCGAGACGGCGATGGAGGTGTACGAGGCGCTGGCGCTGAAGGAGCTGGCCGCGGTCGGCCCGGGCCGCCCGATCTCGGCCCTGCTCCGGGTGCCGGCCGCCGGCGCGGCCGCGGCGGAGGCCAGGGCGCGGGCCAGGGCGCAGGCGAAGGGGAAGGCCCGCCGCCCGGCGAAGGCGAAGCCGTCGGACGCGAAGGCGCCGCCGCCTTCGGCGCTGGCCGAGTACCTGTTCCGCGCCGGGACCCACCCCAGGCTCGCCTCCCCCGCGCTGCTCGCGCAGGTGAGCTTCCTCCAGGCGGAGGAGGCGCGACCGGCCTACGAGGCGCTGCGCATCCGCCAGCCGCTGCCGCCCTCGATCGCGGCGAAGCAGAAGAGCCTCGACCATCTCATGGGGCTCTACCGGCGGAGCGTCGAGCGCGGCGTGCCGGAGTGGGCGCACGCCTCGACGTTCCGGATCGGCGAGGCGCTGGTGGCGTTCGGCGACGCGCTCGAGACGAGCGAGCGCCCGGCCGACCTCTCCGGGGACGCCCTGCGCGCCTACGAGGAGGTGCTGTTCGAGCGCGCGGGCCAGTTCTCGGCGCGCGGCGAGGGCGTCTGGAGCGAGCTGCTGCGCATGAAGGGCCGCGAGACGAAGGACGACCCGTGGCTCGCGAAGGCGCAGAGCGCCCTCTGGGAGCGCCTCGGGGACCGCTTCTCGTACGTGCCGGAAGCCGAGCATCCCGAGGTCGCCGCGCGCCCGGCCGAGAAGGTGAAGCGCGAGGAGAACGGGCCCGAGGGCCGGCGCGCGAGCCGCCGCGAGGGCTCCGGGCAGCCCCGCGTGCAGAGACAGGAGGAACGACCGTGACGACCCATCGCCCAGCCCGCGCGCGCGGCATCGCGCCCGCGCTCGCGCTCATCCTCGCGCTGGTCGCCGCCGCCGCGCTGGCCGGCTGCGGGGCCCGCGGCGTGCGCCACCGCGGCGACCCGACCGCCCGCGCCGAGGCGCCGCGCCTCACCGACGCCCAGGAGCGGATCCGCGAGGCGCGCGACCAGTCGTCGCTGGCGTCGAGCGAGCCCTACTGGCCCTACCGGCTGGGCCAGCTCCAGATCGCGGCGGACTCGCTCCCCGAGGCCGAGCAGGCGCTCAAGACCAGTCTCCGTCGC
>CAZKQE010000331.1:0-3293 GCA_964554725.1 uncultured bacterium | reverse complement strand
GCCGGAGCCGGTGGGACCGGTGACGACGACCAGCCCCCGCTCGAGCGAGGAGAGCTGCTTCAGCACCGGCGGCAGGTCCAGCTCCTCGAGCGACTTCACCGTCGAGGGCACCAGCCGGAACACGCCGCCGATCCCGAGCCGCTGGACCAGCACGTTGGCACGGAAGCGCGAGAGGTTGGGGACCTCGAAGGCGAAGTCGAGGTCGTGGCGCTCCTCGAAGATCCGCTTCTGGTCGTCGTTCAGCAGGTCGTAGATCGCGAGCCGGGTGTCGTCCGGGGAGAGCGGCGCCATCTCGAGCGGACGCACCTCGCCGCGCAGCCGCAGCACCGGCGGCATCCCGGGGGTGATGTGCAGGTCGGAGGCCCCCTCGTCCTTGGCGAACGCCAGGATCGCGGTGAGGTCGAGCGCCATCAGGCGGCCCTCCGGGACGCCGCGGGCCCGTCCGGGTCGCGGTCGCCGCGCAGCGCGCGGATGCGCTCCTCGAGCGAGCGGAACCCGTCGGCGCGCGCCAGCTCGGCCAGCCGCGCCGCCGGCGCGCCCTCGCGGATCGCGGCGCGGATCCCGCCGGTCGCGAACAGGACCTCGAACACGGCGACGTGCGCCTCGGGGGTGCCGGGCGCGACCGGGACCGCGACCACCCGCTGCTGGATGACCGCCCGCAGCCGGCGGGCGAGCAGGCCGCGGGTGTGGGGATGCCCCGCCAGCCACTCGAGGAGCGGGAACGTGTCCTCCCAGTCGCTGCGCGCCAGCACCCAGCGCCCGTGGGTCGCGCTGCCGAGCGCGCCGCGCACGCGGCGGCCCTCGAGTCCGCCGTCCAGCACCAGCCCGTCCGCGCCGTGCGCCGCCGCGACCTCGCGCCAGCGCGCGACCGGCGGCCCGCTGACGACGTCCACCAGGCCCGGCACCGCCGGCCACAGCCGCTGGTCGCGCGCGACCACCAGCCAGCGTCGCTCCTCGGTCGGCAGCTCGGCCAGCAGCGCGGCGAGCGTCGTGCTGCACCCGGAGCCGACCGGACCGCAGACCAGGATGAGGCCGGCGGGCTCGGTGGCGAGCTGCCGGAGTCGCGCCACGTCCACCGGATCGAGCCCCAGCCCGTCGAGCCGCACCCGGTCGTCGATCTCGCGCAGCAGGCGGAGGGTGATCGAGGTGCGGTGGCGGCCGACGAGCCGGGACGCGTGGAACGGGCGCTCGCGTCCGTCCACCTCGACGACGCCCGAGCAGCAGTCGTGGCGCTCGCGGCCGGCGGCGGGCGGCAGGCCGAACGCCTCGAGCCGGCCGGAGAGCGCCTCCATGGACTCCGGCGGCTCGTCGGGGGACGGCACCAGCCGGGCGCCGATCCGATGGTGGACGTGCACCGGGCCTCCGTCCTGGACGAAGTGGACCTCGCCGGCCCCGAGGCGCAGCGCGAGCGAGAGGTGGAACTGCAGGAACATCTCGCCCGAGCGCTCCCACACCGCGTCGAAGCGGACGTCGGCGTCGGGCGCCGTGCGGCGCGCGTGGCGGTGCCGCCGCACGCCCAGCACCTCGTCCAGCGCGCGGGCGATCGCGCTCGGCGTGGCCGAGACCAGGTCCACCGGCAGCCCGGCGTGCCCGGCGATCTCGCCCGCGGCACCCGCGTCGGTGGGATCGGCGGCGGCCACGACCAGCCGCCCGTCGGCGACCATCACCGGGACGAGCTGCAGCCGGCGCATGAGGTGCTCGGGATAGGCCTTGACCAGCGCCGGATCGAGCGTCTCGGCGCGCACGTCCACGAACGTGATGCCGAGCTGGCGCGCGAGCGCCCAGGCGATGTCCTCCTCCGACACGAACCCCAGCTCGACCAGGGTCTCGCCGATCCGGCGACCGGTCTCGCGCTGGCGGGCGAGCGCCGCCTCGACCTGGCTCGCGTCCACGACCCGGGCGTCGACCAGGATGTCGGTGACGAAACGGCGCGGGATGGCCGTGGGATCGCTCACGGGGGCCTCGGACGTGCGGGAGGATTCGGGAGCCGGGGCGGCGGCCGCGCCCGGGGTCGTCGCACCGGGTATCGGCACCCCGCCGCGGTCGCTGAAGCGCGGAGGAGCGCCGGGGTCGTGGAACGCCGGGAAGCCCGGGCCGCCGCGGGCGAGCGGGCGACGGACGTCGGCACCGCCCCGGCCGGGGGGTTCAGGGGCCGGCGATCAGCTCCGCCAGCCGGTCCCGCGCGGCGGGATCGCCGTCGAGCGCGGAGACCGCGCCGTCGGCCGACACGGTCATCGCCGCCTCGGCGACGACGCCGCCGACGCGCAGGCGCGCGCGCACCGGGTAGGGCAGGCGGCGGCGGCGGCGCGCGACCGCCTCGCTCGCGGGCGAGAGCATCACCAGCGAGGGATCGCGGATGAGGCGGGCGAGCAGCCGGTCCACCGGCGTCGCCGGCGGCGGCGGCGGCCCGGGCGGGCCGAAGCGCGCCGCGAAGGCGGCGTAGTCGAGGATCAGCCCGTCCCCCGCGGCGTGATACTCGCCGTCGGCGGCGACGGGATAGCAATCGGGGCAGTAGGCACGCACCGCGGCGAGATCGTGGAGGAACGACGCCACGACGCGGTACCCGGCGACCTCCGTCGCGCAACCGTTGCAGCGGGCGGTGGGCCCGAAGGCCCGCTCCAGCGCCTCCGCGGCGACCGTGGCCCGCGGCGCGGACTCGCCGCTTATCGCCCGCTCCCCGGCCAGCGCCGGAAGTGGGCGCCGCCCTTCACCGCGAGCTGGAGCGCGAGATGTCCGAGGCGCTCGTCGAGCTCGGCGTCGTTCTCGCCGGCGGGCCACCAGCGGTCCTTGCCGTCGATCAGCTCCCCGAGGCGGATCCGGAACCCCTGCGCGTCGCCCGGCGGGCGCCCGGGCAGCCGGAACAGGTCGCCCATCGGGACCGGCTGCCGGGAGATGCCGGCCTCGCCGCTCAGCCAGTCGAGATGGCGTCGCAGCGCGAAGTAGCCGTAGAGGCCGTCCCCGCGCGGGAAGCGGACCCACGCCTCGTTGGTGCCGAGATGCCAGTGCGCATCGGCCGCCCGCGCCGCGGACACATGTCGTTCGAGCGCGGCGCGCGCGTGCCGGGCGAACAGTTCCGGGCGCGCGGACGTGGTGGTGACGCGAGTCGGCTCCATCCCAGACCCCCTCTGGTGCGCCGGACGCCGCCCTCCGGAGCGCCCCGGCGCGGGGCACGGAACCGGCCCCCGGAGCGTCGCTCCCGTCGGCGTCCTTCGCCTCCGACGGGAGGAGTATATCCGGCCGGGCCGCGACGGGGCGAGGACTACCGGCTCGCCGCGCGGCGGATGCGGCCCGGC
>CAZKQE010000330.1:0-3314 GCA_964554725.1 uncultured bacterium | reverse complement strand
GCCGCGCCGATCAGGCGCTCGGCGGCCGGCCGCAGGGCGACCTCGAGCGGCACCGCCGGGGCGGCGGCCGGGGCCGCCGCGCCGGCCGCCGACGGGAGCGCGAGCAGCGCGGCGAACGCGAGGCCGCGCAGCGGGATCCGGAAGCCTGGGACGGTGAACCGGTGCATGGGGGCCTCGCAGGTGGGTGGGCCGCATTCGCCTCGGCGCCGCCCCGGCGGCGACCGCGGGGGCGCTCCGGTCAGGATAGCAGCCCGCGCCCGGCCCCGCCCGGACCCCCGAGCCGCCCGCGGATCCCCCGGTGACCCCCGCGCCGGGGACTGCTACCGTGCGGCCTGCGGCGCCGGCCGGTGAGCGGGCGGGCGCCCGCACGTCCACCAGCGACCTCTCCTCCAGCCGGGGCCGGTCCGCGCGCGGGCCGCCGCGAAAGGGCGAACGATGGGCATGACGATGGGCCGGATACGGACCATGGTGGCGGTGGCGGCGGCGGCATGGCTGGGGTCCGCGCTCGCGGGGCCGGCGATCGCGCAGACCGGGAGCCTGTCGGGTTCGGTCGTGGACAGCCTCGGCGCCCCGCTCGCCAACGCCGAGGTGCGGGTGGACGGCACCGCGTTGCGGACGGTGACCGACGAGCGCGGCCGCTACCGGCTCGCCGGCGTCCCCGCCGGGGCGCGGACGGTGCGGGCGCTGCTGCTCGGCTACCGCATCGCGACCCGTGCCGTGACCGTCGCGGCGGACGACGAGGTCGAGGCGAACCTCACGCTCACGCTGGCGCCGATCCTGATCGGCGAGGTGCTGGTGGGGTCGCGGGCGCCGCACACGGCGGCCGACGAGCTGGCGGTGCCGGTGGACCTCTACGACCGCGAGACGATCGCGCGGCAGGGGACCACCGAGACCGGGCAGGTGCTGCAGGCGCTCTCGCCCTCGGTCAACTTCCCGCGCCAGAGCGTGACCGACGCCACCGACGTCGTGCGGCCGTTCACGCTGCGGGGCCTGAGCCCGGACCACACCCTGGTGCTGCTCCACGGCTGGCGCCGGCACCCGACCGCGGTCGTGAACACGTTCGCCTATGGGACCGGCGCCGGGTCGAGCGGCGTGGACCTCAACGCCATCCCGGCCAGTGCCATCGACCGCATCGAGGTGCTGCGCGACGGCGCCTCGGCGCAGTACGGCTCCGACGCGATCGCCGGCGTCGTCAACCTGGTCCCGCGCGGCGGCCGGTTCGCGCCGTTCGGCAGCGTCACCGGCGGGCGGTACGTGCTCCAGGACTACCGCCCCGACGGCGAGACCTTCAACGCCGGCGGCGGCTGGGGCGTCGGCGTCGGGCGCGGCTGGCTCGGGCTGTTCGCCGAGGTGCTGGGGCGCGAGCCGACGAACCGCGCCTGGGCCGATCCCTACGACGTGAGCGGCACCGGGCTCGCCGATTCGGTGGACGCGAACGGCGACGTCATCATCAAGCGCAACCCGGTGCCGCAGCCGAACCATCACTGGGGCGACGGGCGCGAGCAGGACCTGCTGACGCTGGCGAACTTCCGCCTGCCGCTCGACGACGCGGGCGCGAGCCAGCTCTACGCCGTGGGCGGCTACAGCGTCCGCCGCGGCACCGGCAACGGCTACCGCCGCTACGCCGACAGCCCCCGCAACTGGCCCCAGATCCACCCGCTCGGCTACCTGCCCGAGTTCCATCCCGAGGTGCGGGACGCCTCGTTCACCGGCGGCTTCCAGCGACGGGCGCGCGGCTGGACGGTGGACGTGGGCGGCTCGTTCGGCCGCAACGAGTTCGAGTACCGCCTGCGCAACACCCTCAACGCCTCGCTGGGACCGTCGCTCACCACGCCGGTGGCGCCGGGGCCCGACGGCATCCCCGGCAACGCCGACGACCCGGGCATCCCGAACCAGACCTCGTTCTTCGCCGGCGAGCTGAGCCGCGACGAGTTCAACGGCGGCCTCACCGTCTCGGGCGTCGCCTCGCTGGGCATGCCCGCGCCGGTCAACGTGGCGCTCGGTGCCTCGTACCGTCACGAGCGGTTCGCGATCCGCCAGGGCGAACGCGCCTCGTGGATCGACGGCGGTCACCCGGACCCCTACGGCGGCGACGCGCCGGGCGGCTCGCAGGTGTTCCCCGGCTTCTCGCCCGCCGACGAGGCCGACGCGAGCCGCGACAACGTCGGCCTCTACGCCGACCTCGAGACCGCGCTCACGCCGCGCGTGCTCGCGAACGTCGCCGGCCGCTTCGAGCACTACAGCGACTTCGGCGACCTGACGACCGGCAAGCTGGCGCTGCGCGTGCAGCCGGCGCCGCGGCTGGTGCTGCGCGGCGCGGTCAGCAACGGCTTCCGCGCCCCGGGACTGGGCCAGATCCACTTCAGCAAGGTGGTCACGAACTTCATCGGCGGCGTCGCCGAGGAAATCGGGATCTTCCCGGTCGACCACCCCGCCGCCAAGCTGCTGGGCTCGCGCTCGCTGCGCGAGGAGACCTCGATCAACCTGAGCGCCGGGCTGGCGGTGACGCCGCGCGACGGGCTCACGCTGACCGCGGACTGGTTCCGCATCACGATCGACGACCGCATCCTGCTCGGCGCCACCTTCGACGACGACTCGACCAAGGCGATCCTCGCCGCCGGAGGGTTCACCGGCATCGGCGGCGTCCAGTACTTCACGAACGGCCTCGACACCCGCACCCAGGGGGTGGACCTCACCGCCGACTGGCGCATGGCGCCGCGCGGCGACCACACGCTGGGGGTGAACGCCTCGCTCAACTGGACGAAGACCGAGATCACGCGCGTGGACCCGCTGCCGGCGGTCCTGCAGGACTCCGGGGAAGCCGGCCTGCTCGACGTGGTGACGCGGGTGGCCATCGAGGAGGAGCGACCCGACTGGCGGGCGACGCTGGCCGCGACTTGGGGCCGGCGGGCGCTGCGCGCGCTCGTGCGCGCCTCCTACTTCGGCCGCTTCGCCTCGGCGCAGCCGGGCTACTGCGACGCCTGCCGCGAGGAGTACGGGGCGAAGACACTGGTGGACAC
The DNA here is from genome assembly GCA_964554725.1 of uncultured bacterium. Classification (GTDB taxonomy): domain Bacteria; phylum Eisenbacteria; class RBG-16-71-46; order RBG-16-71-46; family RBG-16-71-46; genus WS-11. The sequence goes on along the minus strand of CAZKQE010000330.1, from coordinate 294 downwards.
CGAGGTCGGCTGGCGGTTCCACGGCGTGGAGCTGGCCCTCGGCTCCCGCAACCTGTTCGACACCTATCCGGACCGTCCGAAGGACGACTTCAACAACAACTTCGCCACCTTCCCGTGGGCGGCGGCGTCGCCGTTCGGATACAACGGCCGCTACGTGTACACGCGCGCCTCGTTCGACCTGGCGCGCTGACCGGGCTCAGGAGCCCGGGTCCAGCACCTCGAGCCGCACCCGGGCGGTACCGGGGCCGACCATGCCCAGCTCGCGCGCGGCGGCGAGCGAGAGGTCGATGATGC
>CAZKQE010000329.1:0-3315 GCA_964554725.1 uncultured bacterium | reverse complement strand
GGGCCCGGCCGCGAGCGCGCCGAAGCCCGGCGCGGCGGCCGCGACGACGGCGAAGACCACCGGCGGGTCGGCGAAGGCGGGGGCGGTGGTCCACTCCCCGGCGCACCTCGACGCGCAGGTCGCCTATCAGTACAACGCGCTCGGACGGCGCGATCCCTTCCAGTCCCTGCTGAGCGGCGAGTACGTCGGGTCCGAGGAGGGCGTCAGCGCCCCGCCGGACATCGGCGGCATCAAGGTCGTCGGCATCGTCTGGGGCGACGCCGATCAGTTCGCTCTGGTCGAGGACGCCCGCGGGGACAGCCACATCCTGCGGCGCGGCGACAAGGTGATGAACGGCTACATCGAGACGCTCAAGCGGGATGCGTTGATCGTGAATCTGACACTCGACGGCCAGTCGCAGTCCGTGCGGGTGCCGTTGACGCGGAAGGGGGACAAAGCGAATGCGAATCGGTAAGGCCTCCATGGGCCTCATCCTGGCGATCGGCGGCTGTCTCGCCGTGCTGCTGGCGGCTCCGGCGGCGGCGCAGGAGTCCACGACCATGAAGCAGCTCGGCATGGTGCGGACCGGCGCCGGCACGTTCACGATGGACGTCGAGGGGGCGGACATCCGCACCGTCCTGCGCGCCATCGCCGAGTTCAGCGGCCGCAACATCGTCCCCGGCAAGGACGTGAAGGGCACGATCAAGGTCGCGCTGCGCAACGTCAGCTGGCAGGACGCGCTGCGCACGATCCTCCGCAGCAACGGGCTCGACTCCATCGAGGAGGGCGGCATCATCCGGGTGGACGACGCCGCGCGGCTCAACGCCGAGGCGCTCGACCGCGAGTCGGCGCGCGCCAAGCAGCTCGAGCTGGTCCCGCTCGAGACCGCCATCATCAAGCTCAACTACGCCAACGCCAGCGAGCTGAACGCCTCGCTCCAGTCGGCGATCAGCCGTCGCGGCCAGCTCCAGGTCGACAAGCGCACGAACTCGCTCATCATCAGCGACCTGCCCGGCAACATCGAGACGGTCACCCGGATGGCGCAGGCGCTGGACTCGACCACGCCGCAGATCGAGATCACCGCCAAGCTGGTGGATGTCGACACCGAGGCGCTGCGCGGCTTCGGCATCGAGTGGAACGTCGCCCCGGCGACGCCCGAGTTCTGGACCGGCGTCGACGACCCGTCGAACCCGGGCAGCAAGGTGCTGCCGGGCGGCGGCCCCATCCACAACAACGATTACAGCGTCAACGCGGCCGGCGAGCACAACACCAGCATCAGCAACCCGGCCACGAAGCTGACGTTCGGCGTCTTCAAGGACTGGGCGTCCATCGAGGCCCAGCTGACGGTGCTCGAGCAGAGCCGCAAGGCGAACATCATCTCGAACCCGCGCGTCACGACGGTGGACAACCGCGAGGCGAAGATCCTGGTCGGGCAGAAGATCCCGCTCATCGTCCAGGACGTCGCCGGCAACCCGGTCTCCCAGCTCCAGACGATCGGCATCCAGCTCAAGGTCACGCCGCACCTCACCCAGGACAAGAAGATCGTCATGGACCTGCACCCGGAGGTCAGCGACCTCTCGACCCAGAGCACCGTGCAGGGCGGCGTCATCATCAACACCTCGGAGGCGGACACGCGCGTGATGGTGGACGACGGGCAGACCGCGGTGATCGGCGGCCTGATCCGCACGAACGACTCCCACGTGCGTCGCGGCGTGCCGCTGCTCAAGGACATCCCGCTCATCGGCGCGCTGTTCCGCTCCGACAACACGATCAAGCAGAACCGCGAGCTGATCATCTTCGTCACCCCGCGGCTGGTCACCGACCTCGCGAGCAACTGAGCGTCGCCGGGCGCACGCGCGGCCGCCGGGAGGAGACTCCCGGCGGCCGCCGTGTCTCCGCCCGGGCCTGTGCTAGGCTCGCTGCATGCTGCCTCCGCCCGCCCGCCCGCTCGCGCTCGTCGGCCTGATGGGCGCCGGCAAGACCGCGGTCGCCCGGGTGCTGGGCGAGCGGCTGGGCGCGGTGGTCGCCGACCTCGACGCCTTCCTCGAGGCCGCCGAGGGCCACCCGGTCGGGCGGCTGTTCGAGCGCGAAGGCGAGCCCTGGTTCCGCCGCCGCGAGGGCGAGGTGCTGCGCCAGGCGCTCGATGCCGGCGCCCGCGTGGTCGCCTGCGGGGGCGGCGTGGTGCTGGACCCCGCGCACCGGGCGCTCCTGCGCGAGCGGTGCGAGGTGGTGTGGCTCGAGGTCACCCCCGGGACCGCCGCGCGGCGGGTGGGGAGCGGCGCCGGCCGGCCGCTGCTCACCGGCGGGCCGCCGCTCGAGCGCCTGGCCGCCCTGCTCGCCGAACGCGCGCCGCTCTACGCCGAGGTCGCGCACCGCCGCGTGTCCACCGAGGGGCGCACGCCGGAGCAGGTCGCGGAGGCGATCCTCGCCGGCAGCGGGGCGCCCGATGCGTGAGCGCCCGCGCGCCCGCGCGGCCCTCGTCCTCGCCCTCCTCGTCGCGGCCCCCGGGTGCGCGCCCCACCGGCTCACGCTCGGGACGCCGGCGCCCACCCAGCGGGCCGAGCGCTACCGGGTGGCGCTCGAACGCCGCGCGGCCCGCGCCACGGCGGTGGACGCCGAGCTGCTGCTGTGGGCCGAGGCGCCGGCCGGCGAGCGGCTGCCGGGGGTCGAGGGTCGCCTGCTGCTCGCCGCGCCCGATGCGTTCCGCCTGCGGGTGGGCTCGCTGTTCGGCATCGCGCTCGACCTCGGGGCGCGCGGCGACTCGATCTCGGCCTACGTGCCCTCGCGGCGCTCCGGCGTCGCGCTCGACGCGGTCCGCGATTCGCTCGGGCTGGCCGGTCCGGGCGGTCTCGCGTTCCGCGCCCTGTCCGCGACCTGGCGGCCGCCCGACGCGGCGTGGACCTCGCCGGCGTGGGAGGACTCGCTCCTGCGCGTGTGGTGGCTCGAGGCGGGGGACACGCTCGCGGTCACCGTCGGCAGCGCCGGCCTGCCGGCGCGGGCGAGCGTGAGCCGCCCGGGTGGGCCCGCGATCCACGTGGACTATCACGGCTGGGACGCGACCGGCGGCGTCCCCTGGCCGGCGCGGTTCACGCTCGCCGACCGGGACGGCGCGTTCCGGCTGGCGTGCAGGGTGGCGCGGGTGCGCTTCGTGGCCGGCGCCGACCCGCAGCGGCTCCACGTGACGATCCCGTCGGGCGCCGTGCGGCTGTCGGTGGCCGAGCTGCGCGAGGCGCTCGGGCGCCTGGGGACGCTGTGAGCCCGTCCGCCCTCGCAGGTGCGGTCGTCCTGTGCGTCGCGCTGGTCCCGGCCGCGGCCGCCGCCGCGGACCTGGCGGCG
>CAZKQE010000328.1:0-3321 GCA_964554725.1 uncultured bacterium | reverse complement strand
GCCGCTCGCCGACATGCTGGCCCCCGCCGGCACCGACCGGCGCGAGGGCACGGCGGCCGCCACGCTCGCCCGCACCTGCGCGGGGCTGGTCGCCACGCTCAAGCTGGACGGCTGCGCGGCGCTGCTCGCGGCCGGCGGCGACCTGCTGCCGGCCGCCTCGAGCGGCCGGCTCGCGGTCTCGGCCGAACTCGGCCCGGTGCTGGCGGACGCGCTGGCGGGCCGCGCCGGCCCGCTGCCGGTCGATGACCGCGCGCTCCCGCCCGCCGATCGCGCCGCCCTGGAGGCGGCGGGGGTCCAGTGGGCGCTTCCGGTCGGCGGGCCGCGGCCCGCGGCGGTGCTGCTGCTCGGGCGGCGGCTGTCGGGCCCGTGGCTGAGCCGTCGCGAGGGCGAGGAGTTGGAGCGGATGGCCGCGCACCTCGCCGTCGCGCTCGAGAACCTGACCCTGCGGGAGAGCGCGCGCACGCTGGGCGCGATCGACCGCGAGCTCGAGCGGGCGGGACACATCCAGTCCCTCCTGCTCCCCCGGCATGCGCCGGTGTTCCCCACCCTCGACTGCGCCGCCGCGACCCTGGCGAGCCGGCAGGTGGGCGGCGACTACTACGACTTCGTCCGGCGCTCCCGCCACGAGTTCACGCTGGTGGTCGGGGACGCCGCCGGGCACGGCGTGCCGGCGGCGCTGGTGCTGGCCGGGGTGCAGGCCCGCTTCCGGGCCGAGGCGGGCGGCGGCCGCGCGCCGAGCGAGCTGCTGAGCGCGCTGAACCAGGAGCTGGTCGCCCTCCAGCAGCCGTCCAAGTTCGTCGGGTTGCTGTGCGCCCGCGTCGAGGTCCGCCACGGCCGGGTGGCGCTCGCCAACGCCGGGCTGACGCCGCCGCTGGTGCGTCGCCGCGACGGACGCGTCGAGGAGCTGACCGGCGGGGGCATGCTGCTGGGCGTGAGCGGGCTCGCCCGCTACCAGGACCTGTCCATCGAGCTGGGGGCCGGCGACCTGGCCCTGATCTACACCGACGGCCTCACCGAGGCGCGGGCGGGCGACGAGATGTTCGGCATCGAGCGCGTGCGGGAGACGCTGGACCGGCACGCCCACGAGCGGGCGGGCCGCATCGTCCAGGCGCTGATCGCGGCGGTGCGGGCCTTCTCGGACCGCCCGCTGGACGACCTCACGGTCCTGGTGCTCAAGCAGCTGGCGGACCCGCTGCCGGCGACCCGGGGCGGGGGCGGGATGCGGCTCAAGCGGATCGCCCTGGCGGCCGATACCGGGGGGTGAGGCGACAGGATGCCGCCTCCCCCGCCCGCGCTGCCAACCCACGGGCGGCCGATCCGACGGTTGACCGTGCGGACGACGGCGGTGACGCCATGCGCCCGCGCGACCCCTCGCAGTCGGAGGTGGACCGTGGAAATCGGCGTGACGCTGATGCTCCTCGATCTATTCTACTGGATCAGGAGATGAGCGCCGGGCGCTGAGCCTCAGGCCAGCGCCCCGACCAGCTCGTCCGCCAGGGTCCGCACGCGCTGGACCGCCCCGTGCGCCGGGTTCTCCGCGACCGCGCGCATGAAGGCGGCCCCCACCACCACCGCGTCCGGCACCCCGCGCAGCGCGCGCGCGCCCGCCGCGTCGGAGATCCCGAAGCCGACCGCGACCGGCAGCGGCGTCACCCGCCGCAGCGCCGCCACGCGCCCGGGGAGTCCCGCGGCGTCCCCCCCGCCGGCGCCGGTGACCCCGGTGCGGGCGAGGCAGTAGACGAACCCGCGCGCCCGGGCCACCAGGCGCGGCAGCCGGGCGGGGTCGGTGGTCGGCGCCACCAGCACCACCGTGTCGAGCCCCGCGCGGTCCAGCGCCTCCCACACCTCGGGCGCCTCGTCGGGCGGCAGGTCCGAGACGATGATCCCGTCGACCCCCGCTTCGCGCGCCGCGCGAGCGAACGCCTCGATCCCGTTGCGCAGGATGGGGTTCGCATAGGTCATCACGACCACCGGCAGGTCCGAGGAGCGGCGCAGGTCGGCGACCAGGGCGAGGGTCTCCGGCACGCCGACGCCGGCGCGCAGGGCGCCCTCCGAGGCGCGCTGGATCTCGGGACCATCCGCGATCGGGTCCGAGAACGGGACGCCGATCTCGAGCGCCCGGACGCCGGGGCGGTCGAGGGCGCCGATCAGCTCGCGCGAGACCGCGAGCGAGGGGTAACCGGCGGTGACGAAGGGGATGAGCCCGGTGGCGCCCCGGGCGGCGGCGAAGGCGGCGCCCAGGCGCGAGACCCGCGCGGCCACCGTACGCTAGCGGCCGATGCCGCCGAAGCCGGGCGTGTGCGAGAGCTGGAGCGGGGACCGCACGTCGCGGTAGTCGACGTGGATCTGGAACGAGGGATGGGGACGGTAGGAGACCGCGAACCCCTCGAGGAACATCCCGTTCGCGCGGCCGGCGGTGTTCCCGCCGAAGGCGTTGCCGACGCTCAGCCGCACGGCGAGCGGGGCGGCGACCTGATAGGAGAGGCTCGTCACCTGGAGCGCGTCGGTCCCCCCGCCCCATCCGGTGCCGACGCTGACCGTGGTCGACACGTTCAGCCGCGAGCGGTCGAACCACGCCGCCGGGCGCGCGAACGCGCTGACCGGGACCAGGGGCTGGAAGGCCGACGAGGACGGGCCGGAGGATCCGTGCGGCGCGCCGCCGATCGGATCGGCGTGCGAGGGGCCGGACGCCGCGAGCGCGAGCACCGCGGCGAGGGTGGCGGGGATCATCCGTGCGCGCATGGTCCCATCAAGCTAGAGAACCCGCACCCGGGCTGTCAACTGGTTCCGCCTGCGGGTCGTCGGGTGCCCGGGAGCGGGCGTGACCTAGTCCTGACGTTCGAAGACGATGCGGATGATCAGCTCCCCGGTCGTCCCGTCGGCCGGGACCTTCACCGGGACGACGAGCGTGCGGGAGGCCTCCGAGCCGTTCATCGGCGCCGGGGTGGCGGGACGGCGGGACGGCTCGGACGGGGCCGCGGCCACCGCCGGCTGGCGCGTCGCGGCGGCGACCGTCGCCGCCGGACGGGGAGCGGGCGGCGGGATCTCCTCGGGCAGCTCGATCTCGCGTCCGTAGTCGGGGGTCTCGGCCTGGGCCGCGACCGGCTCGGGGGGACGGGACTCCGCCGCCTCGCGCGCGATCGCCCGGCCGGGCGGGGTCGCCGGCGGGGCCGGTGGGGCCGCCGCGGGACGGGACGGGGCCGCGGCCGCCGGGCCCGCCGGGGCCGCGCGCGCGGCCGCCTGGCGGGGGGGCGTGGCGACGCTCCCGCCCCGCCGCAGCTCCTTGGTGACCTACTCCATCTGCATGTGCGAGATGCCGCG
>CAZKQE010000327.1:0-3354 GCA_964554725.1 uncultured bacterium | reverse complement strand
GGCGGCCGCCGGGGCCGCCGGATCGGCGAGCCCCCGCGGGAAGCGGCCGTGGCGTCGGCTCCAGTCCAGCAGCGCCTCGGCGGCGGCGGCGACCGAGAGCGGCCGGCCGAGCGCGATGCCCTGCTCCTCCAGCCGCTCGAACAGCTCGGCCAGCACCGGCGGTTCGATGTTGCTGCTGCGCAGCACCGCCGGGTCGCGGAAGATCCGCTCCGGCGTGCCGTGGGCGACGATCTCCCCGCCGCCCACCAGCACGTAGACCACGTCCGCCATCGCCTTGACCACGTTCACGTCATGGGTCGCCATGACCAGCGTGACCCCGTGCTCGCGGTGGAGCTGGTTCAGCAACTCGACCAGGTCCGCGCGCGACGCCGGGTCGAGCCCTTCGAACGGCTCGTCGAGCACCAGCAGCTCCGGCTGCAGCACCAGCGCGCCGGCGAGCGCCACCTTGCGCTTCTCGCCGCCCGACAGGTAGTGGCACACCTTGTGGCGGAGGTGGGCGATCCCCGCGCGCTCGAGCGCCTCGCCGGTGAGGCGTTCGACGTCGGCGTCGCCGTAGCCGTAGCTGCGGGGCGAGAACGAGACGTCGTCCCACACCGTCGGCGCGATGATCTGCTCGTCCACGTTCTGGAGCAGCACGCCGACCCGCTCGCGGATCCGGTTGAAGTGCCGCGCCGGGTTGACGCCGAACACCGCCACCTCGCCCTCCTGCGGCTCGAGCAGCCCGAGGATGTGGTAGAGCAGGGTCGTCTTCCCGCAGCCGTTGGGCCCCAGCATCACCACGCGCTGGCCCCGCTCGACCACGAAGTCGAGGCCGCAGAGATGGACCTGGGTGCGGTCGGCGTAGGTGTGCCGCACGCACGAGACGCGGACCACCGGCTCGCTCACGGCGCCCCCCACAGCCGCACCGCGAGGCCGGCGAGCGCGGCGGCCGCCAGCGCCACCCACAGGTCCGCGCGCGTCCACTCGGCGAAGTGGCGGCAGCCGCAGATGCGGCCCGAATGACCGCGCAGGAGCATCGCCGCGTAGAGCCGCTGGCTGCGCTCGAAGCCGTGCACCACCAGCGTGCCGAGGCCGTTCCCGGCCAGCGCCAGCCGGGTGCGCATCGGCCCGGTCATGCCGCCGCGCAGGTGGAGCGCCCGCCACAGCCGCTCGCCGCGCGCGAGCAGCGCGAACAGCGCCCGGTAGGTGAGGAACAGACCGTCGCCGGCGCCGCGCGGGAGCACCCGGGCGAGCGGGGCGAACAGGTCGGGATAGGGCGTGGTGCCCACCAGCCACACCGCGGCCAGGCTGGCGGTGAGCGGCCGCAGCGCCAGCCGCGCCGGCGTGAGCACGCTGCCGTCCCACTGGCTGACGACGAACAGCGCCGAGAACAGCAGCGGATAGCCCGCCGCGGTCACCACCAGCCGCCACGGCAGCCGGGCGGTCAGCGCCAGCGTCCAGGCCAGAGCGTGCACGGCGAGCAGCAGGCGCCATCCCGGCGCGAACACCGCGGCGAGCAGGATCGCGAGCGCGAGCAGCAGCTTGCCGAGGGCGCTGGCGCGGTGCCACACGGTGCGGCCCGAGCTGGCCAGGTAGTCGATGCGCGCGAGCGTGCCGATCATCCCGCCCTCCCCGCCGGGACCGGCGCGGGCGGGGTCCCCGGCGCGCCCGGCAGCAGGCCCGGCTGGACGCGGGCGAGGAACCGCCCGAGCCCGAAGGCGACCAGGGCCTCGACCACGAAGCCCAGCAGCCACAGCGGCGCCGCGAGCGCGGCGAACAGGCCGTGACGCAGGTCGGGCTCCGCCCCGGGCACCAGCGCCCCGACCCGCAGCCGCATGCCGAGCCACAGCACCGCGACCCACAGCACGGCCGCCACCAGCTGGCCGGCGACCGTGCTCAGCGCGAGCGCGGTCGCCGGCGTCACGCCGCGGTGGAGCAGCCGGTAGGCGCGCCCCGCGACCGTGGCGGCCGCCCCGAGGATCAGGGCGTTGAGCCCCACCACGGTGAGCCCGCCGTGGCCCATGAGCGCCAGGATGGCGCTCACGACGAAGGCGACCTGGAACGCCCCCGCCCCGCCGAGCAGCACGCCGACGGCGCCGGCGAGCGTCAGGTGGTACTCGATCGGGCCGAGCGGGACCGCCATCGCCGCCAGCATCAGCGCCCCCAGCGCGCCCTGGTAGGCGATGCGCTGCGGCGAGTGGTCGCGGGCCAGGTGCGAGGCCCGCGCCAGCAGCAGCAGCGCGAGTGCGAGACCGCCCGCCCACAGCCACACCGGCAGCAGTCCGTCGGGGAGATGGAGGTGGGACATGCTCAGGACGCCCAGGCCAGCACCAGGCCACCGGCGACCGCGCCGGCCGCGGCGAGCTCCGCCAGCGCCGCCTCGAGCGTGGCCCCGGTCGTCATCACGTCGTCGACGAGCAGCACGGTCCTCCCTTCGAGCGCGGCCGGCCGCCCGGCACGGAACGCGCCGGCGAGGTTGCGCCGCCGTTCGGCGGGTCCGAGCCGCGCCTGGGCGCGGGTCGCGCGCACGCGCGAGAGCGCGCCGGCGAGCCGCGGCGCGGCGATCGACTCGGCGACCGCGTCGGCGAGCGCTCCGGCCTGATTGTACCCCCGTTCGCGCCGGCGCGCCGGGTGCAGGGGGACCTCGACCACCAGGTCGGGCGCCGCCCCCGGCGGGAGCGCCCGGGCCAGCTCGGGCCCCAGCGCCCGCGCGAGGGCCGGCCTGCCCTCGTACTTGAGCGCGTGCACGATCCGGGCGGCGCGCTCGTCGTAGAGCCAGGGCGCGACGACCGCGAACCCGGGATGGACGCCGCAGCCGGCGCCCGGGCGCCCCGCCGCCAGGCAGCGCGCGCACAGCGGGATGTCGAGTCGGGGGATGCGCTCCCGGCAGGCCGCGCACAGCAGACGCGCGGGATCGGCCGGCACCCCGCAGCCGGGACAGCGCTGCGGCAGCGCGAACTCGAGCAGGTCGCGCGCCCGCGCGGCGGCGGCGCCGATCACCGCGGCCACCCGACCGCGCGGGCGAGCGGCTCGACCGGGAGCGGGCGCCCGAACCACAGCGACAGCGAGCGCCGGGCCTGGAACACGAGCAGCCCGAGACCGTCGTAGGCCTCGCGTCCGGCCGCGCGCGCGTCCGCGACCCACGCTCCGGGGCGCTCCCCGTAGTTGAGGTCGAGCAGCAGCGCGCCCGGCGCGAGCGCCGCGAGCGGGGCCGGCTCCTGCGCGCCCGCGAGCGGCGTGGCGTTGACGACCAGCGTCGCGTCGGCGAGCGCGGCCGCCTCCGCGGCCGACCGCCAGCCCACCACGGTCGCGCCGGTCACGGCGCTCCACGCGTCGGCCACGGCGGCGGGGCGACGGGCGCTCACGGTCGGCGCC
>CAZKQE010000326.1:0-3373 GCA_964554725.1 uncultured bacterium | reverse complement strand
ATGAGCGGCTTGAGCCGGGCGTTGAGGACGAACGGCGCGATCGCGTTCACCAGCTGCACCTCTAGCAGCTCGACGGTCGGCACCTCGGCGAGCAGCAGCCGCCACGAGTTGCGGCCGCGCAGGTCCACCTGCTGCAGGTCCTGGTCGAGCCGCCCCGCGGGGAACAGGCCGCGCCGCTCGAGCCGCTCCTCGGGCAGCAGCCGCACCTGGGACAGCTCGGCCGCGTGGGTGAGTCCCGCCACCCGCGCCGCGTGCGCCACCGCCTCCGGCAGCGCCGGCGCCGCCGCGCCGTCGCCCACCAGGTGGTAGCCGCGCAGCCCCTCGTACGAGCCGAGCAGCCGCCGCACGCGCTCGGGGGCGCCGGCGAGCGCCGCGGTCTCGCCGGACATCATGTGCTCGTCGTACTCGGGCGGCCGGCGCACGGTCTGGCAGGCGTTGTTCACGATGAAGTCGAGCCGCGGGCGGGTGGCGAGCAGCCGCTGGCAGAACGCCTCGACGCTCGGCGTGTGGCGCAGGTCGAGCCCGAAGACCTCGAGCCGATGGCCCCAGGCGTCGAAGTCGGGCTCGCGCGCGTAGCGCGCCGCCGCATCGCGCGGGAAGCGGGTCGTCACGATCAGATGGGCGCCGGCGCGCAGCAGCTTGAGCCCCGCCTGGTAGCCGATCTTGACCCGCCCGCCCGTGAGCAGCGCCACCCGTCCCGCGAGGTCGGCCAGCTCGGTGCGCTTGGCGTAGTTCAGCTCGGCGCACGGCGGGCACAGCTGGTCGTAGAAGTGGTGGACGCTCGTGTAGGTGGTCTTGCACACGTAGCAGAGCTGCGGCTCGACCGTCTCGCGGTGGTCCGGGTCGTCCGCGACCTCGCGCTGCACGAACCCGGCGGGCGGGAACACGTTGGGGGTGGTGTAGACGGGACGCCGCCGCAGGGCGCGGATGCCGGTCGCCGCCAGCGTCGTCTCGGCGTCGGCGACCACCGCCGCCCGGCGGAGCTGGGCGCGCGCCTTCACCATCCGCCGCCGCGCGCGCACGTCGGGGTCGAACACGTGACCGGCCGCCCGCAGCAGGCGCACCCGCTCCGCCGGCGGCAGGAGGGCGAGCAGCCCGCGGTCGGCGACGATCTCCTCGAGCAGCCGGGTCGCCTCGCGCACGCGCGCGCCCAAGGCCGGGTCGGTCGCGGCGTCGTTCCGGGTGTCGTCGGAGTGGGTCACGGCGCACAACCTAGAGGAGCGGCCGCGCGGGCTCAAGCCGGGCGGCCTCCGCCACCGGCCGGCGGAGCCCATGAGCCGCAGCGGCTTGCCGGGAGCGGTCAAGCGCCGCTCAAGCGCGGCGTGGGTCCATGGTCGCGTCCCCGGAGCCATCGGACCACCGGAGGCCGTCGCCATGAACCGCCGCCTGATCTCCGCGCTGGCCGGGGCGCTCGTGCTCGGCGCCCCGTCCCTCGTCCTCGCCGCTCCGTCCTCGCCCTGTCTGCCGCCCGGCGAGGTGGTCGTCACCGACCCCGCGGGCGACACCGCTCACGCCGAAGCGGATCTGCTCGAGGTGGCGATCGCCGAGCTCCACTCCGGCCCGCACGCCGGCCGGATCATGGTGACGCTGCGCACCGCCACGCTCGCGGACGGGCCCTCGGGGCTGTGGTCGGTGACGTGGGAGGACCCGGCGGGGGAGACCCGCACCACGCTCTCGATGTCGGCCTGCGCCGGCGCGGCGAGCTACCAGGTCCAGTACGACGCGCCGGAGGGCGCCGGATCCGGGCCGCCCGCGGCCGCCTCGTACGCGCCATCCGGCACGATCGAGTTCATCGTCGCGCGCGAGCAGATCGGCTCCCCGGCGAGCGGCGAGGTGTTCGCCCGCATCCGCGCGAGTGCGATCCCCTACGACGAGGTGCTCGCCTGCCTGCCGGTGCTGAACGGCAACGACCTCACGTCCGAGGGCAGCTACACGCTCGGCGCCTGCGTCGTGGGCGTGCCGGTCCCGCCCGCCCACGCCGCGCTCGCGCTCGGCCCGGCGTTCCCCAACCCCGCGACGCGGGGGGTCCGGCTCGTGCTCGAGGTGCCGGCGGCGCTGGACGGGGTGACCCCGGCCGCCGCCGTGTTCGACGCCGCCGGCCGTCGCGTGCGCACGCTCGCCGCGGGCGTCGCCCGGCCGGGACCGCTCGCCCTCGACTGGGACCTGCGCGACGACGCCGGCCTCCGCGTGGCCCCCGGCACCTACTGGGTGCGGGTGGGCGTGGCGGGGATCCGGCGCACGAGGCCGGTGGTCGTCGCGCGACACTGAACCGCCGCCCCGCGCGCCGGAATCCCCGCCGGTGACCGCGCCGGCCCGTGCTATCCTCGTCGCGCCGCACGCGCCGGGGATGTCGCCCGGAGCCGAACCGCAGCACGCCCGCACCATCCGCTCCGGAGACCTCCCCCATGCGTCACGCGCGTCGTGTCGTCGCGTCGTTCCTGCTTCCCTGCGTCCTGCTCGCCGCCGCCGCGCCCGCGGGCGCCGTGAACCTGGTGACGAACCCGAGCTTCGAGAACTACGCGAGCTGTCCCACCGGCTACGGACAGACCTCGGCGGCCACTTCGTGGACGGCGCCCACCACCGGCACCTCGGACTACTTCAACGCCTGCGCCCCGGCCACCTTCCCCTCGATCAACGTGCCCTACACCGAGCTGGGGTATCGCCCGGCGCGGACCGGCGTGGGGATGTGCGGGCTGATCCCCTACTCGGCGGCGCCCGACTACCGTGAGTACCTCCAGGCGCCGCTCACCTCGCCGCTGGTCGCTGCGCAGACCTACCAGGTCACGTTCTACGTCGCCCTCGCCGACACCGCCTCGCTCGCCGTGGACCGGATCGGCGCCTACCTGTCGGTGGGCGCGGTGGGACCGATCGGCAACGACGCCCCGCTCGCGCTGACGCCGCAGGTCGAGAGCCCGGCCGCGGTCTATCTCACCGACGCCGTCAACTGGATGCAGGTGAGCGGCACCTACGTCGCCGCCGGCGGGGAGAACCACATCGTGATCGGCAGCTTCCGCGACGACGCGAGCACGCTGACGACGCCGGGGCCCGACACCTGGCCGGGCGGCGCCTATTATTTCGTGGACGACGTGAGCGTCGAGCTGGTGCAGCCGCAGGACGAGGCGTGCTGCCTGCCGGACGGGCAGTGCGCGATCATGCTCCCGGGCGAGTGCATCGCCGAGGGCGGCACCCCGCTCGGCCCCGGCACCGGCTGCACGCCCGACCCCTGCGGCCCGACCCCGGCGCAGGTGCGGAGCTGGGGGAGCATCAAGACGATCTACCGGTAGACGCGCGGCTGGGGGCCCGCCGCGGCGCCCCGGTCACTCGCCGGCGAACCGCTCGAGCAGCCGGCGCTCGACCGCGGGCAGCGTGTGGA
>CAZKQE010000325.1:0-3377 GCA_964554725.1 uncultured bacterium | reverse complement strand
AGGTACTCGAGGATGCGCTCCTTGATCTTGTCGAGCCCGTAGTGGTCCTCGTCGAGCACCGCGCGGGCGTTCTTCAGGTCGAGGTCGTCCTCGGTGAGCACCGCCCACGGCATGTCGCACAGCCACTCGAGGTGGGTGCGGGCCACCGTGTACTCCGCCGCCTGCGGGGGGATGCGCGCCAGACGCGCCAGCTCGCGATCGGCCTCCTTGCGCACCTCCGCCGGCATCTTCGCCGCCTCGATCCGCTCCTTCAGCTCCTGGATCTCGCGCTGCGTCTCGTCGCCCTCGCCCAGCTCGTTCTGGATCGCCTCGAGCTGCTGGCGCAGCACGAACTCCTTCTGCCGCTCGTCCAGCGTGGAGCGCACCTGTTCCTGGATCTTGTGACCCACCTCGAGCACCTGCAGGTCGCGGGCGAGGATCGCGTGCAGGTCCTGGAGCCGCGCCTTCACGTCGAGGGTCTCGAGCAGGCGCTGCTTGTCCTCGGACGTCAGCTCGAGCAGCGAGGCGATGAAGTCGCCCTGTCGCCCCGACGAGGTCTGGGAGCGCGCGGTCGTCACCGCCTCGTCGGGCAGCTGGGGCGAGAGCGCGACCACCCGCGCGAACTGGTCGAGCAGGGTGCGGGCCAGCGCGGTGGTCTCGACATCGTCCACCTCGACGTCGGCGAGCGGCTCGACGTGCGCGGTGAGGTAGGGCTCCGTGGATTCGACCCGGCCCAGGCGGACGCGCGCCGCGCCCTGCAGGATCGCGGAGATCTGCCCGTCCGGCATCCGCACCATGCGCAGGATCTGGCACAGCGTGCCGACCGGATGGAGCCGATCCGGGGCGGGGTCCTCGTCGTCCCCCCGCTGCATGAACACGGCGAGCGTGCGGTCGCCCGCCACCGCGTCGTCGAGCAGGCGCACGCTCTTCGGCCGGCCGGCGCCGAGCGGCAGGATGCCGAGCGGGAACACCACCGTCTCCTTGACCGCCAGCACCCGGACCACGCGCGGTCCGACCAGCGCCGCCGCCTCGGCCGCGGGCTCCGCCGCCGTCGGCTCCTTCGCCTTGCGCCCGGCGCGCGCGGGCATCAGGAGGTCCGCCCGGCGCCGGCCGTCGCCCGAGGCCGGCTCATGGCACGTCCTCGCGCACCTCGATCTCGGTGACGCCCGGCGCGGGAGCGGCGCGCAGCCGGATGACCAGCATCCCGTCGCGATAGCTGGCGTGGACGCTCGCCTCGTCGGCCTCCCACGGCAGCTCGATGAGCCGCGAGAACTCCCCGAAGTAGATCTCCGCGCGGTGGTAGTGGGCCCCGCTCGGCTCCTGCGGGACGATCCGGCGGCCGCTCACCTCCAGCGCGTTGCCCCGCAGGCGGACGCGGACGTTCTCGCGCGGCACCCCGGCGAGCTCGACGATGACGCGGGCCGAGCGCTCCGACACCACCAGGTCGGTGGCCGGCACCCAGGGCTGGTCCACGAAGTGCGCCGACGGGTGGCGGCGGTAGACGAGGTCCTGGAACAGCCGTTCGACCTGACGCTGGGCGTTCTCGAGGGGATCGGAGGGCGTGCGGGACATGGCGGGCTCCTGCGGGACGGGCGCGGGAACGAGGATATCCCAGCGGTTCGGATCGCGGCAATCCGGCGGCGCGCGCGGCCCGGTCCGGGCGGCGGCGCGGCGGCCGGCGTCGCTGCTAGTAGCTCTGGGTCCAGTCGTGGACCTGGCCGGTGATCGTCAGGCTGAGCCGGCGGCAGGTCTCTTCCAGAGCGCCGGAGTCGGGCCAGGCGTGGAGCCCGCACGCGCAGACGATGCGGCCGTCCGGCTGCTCGCGGAGCGCGCAGGGTCGACCGTCCTGGGGCTTGCAGAGGGGGCACATGGGTGGGCTCCTTTCGGCGACACAGTAGCGCAGCCGCGGCCGGATGCCCAGTCGCGACGCGGCCGCCGATGCGATCAGGGCGTCGCCCCGACCTCGGCGGCCATCGCCGGCGTGACGGCGTTCGCGCGGGCGATGCGGGCGAACAGGTCGGCGCTCCGGCGGCGCTCGCGCGGAGCGTCCGGCCGGTCGTAGTCCACGCCGTAGAGCCCGAAGCGCGGACTCCGCCCCTCCGCCCACTCGAAGTTGTCGAGCAGCGACCAGTGGAGGTAGCCGAGCACGCGCACGCCGCGGTCCATCGCCCGGCCCATCGCGAGCAGGTACTCGACCAGCGCGCGCGGGCGCACGGCGTCGGCCCGGTCCGCGAACCCGTTCTCGGTGACCAGCACCGGCCTGCCGTGCGCGCCGGCCAGGCGCAGCACCTGCTCGAACCCGTCGGGATGGATCTCCCAGCCGAGGTCGGTCACCGGCCGTCCGGCCGGGACCACGTGCGCCTCGCGCGCGAGCGCGTCCACCTTCCAGCGCGTGTAGTGGTTGAGGCCGAAGTAGTCGAGGCTGTCCGCCAGCTCCGGCAGCCGCCGCCGGACGCCGCGCGCCCCGGGGATCGAGAGCGCGATCTCCCCGGTGACCGCCGCGCGCGCCACCGCGTGGTTGAAGACCTGGTTCTCGAAGTGGGCGCGCAGCCGGTCGAGCGGCGACCACGCCCGCCGCGGCTCGAGCGGGACCCACGCCTTGGCGAGCCCGGCGACCACCGGGCGCCCGTCGCCGTCGGCATCCGCGGTGTCCTCCGCGTGCAGGATGCGGTAGGCGCGCCCGTGCGCCTCGAGCAGGTGGGCGATCACCGCCAGCGCCGCGCCGTCGTCGCGCCGCCCCGGCGGCCAGCGGCCCTCGGAGTAGGCGCGGAACGCGTACACCTCGGGCTCGTTCACGGTGCACCACCAGTCCACCTCGCCGCCGTACTCGCGGGCGCAGAAGCGCACGAAGCGGTCGAAGCGCTCGAGGGTGTCGCGATTCTCCCAGCCGCCCTGGTCGGCGATCCACAGCGGGTTGGTGAAGTGGTGCAGGGTGACGACCGGGACGAGCCGGTGGCGGCGCAGCGAGGCGAACACGGCGTGGTAGTGGGCGACCGCGCCGGCGTCGATGCGGTCGCGCGCGGGCTCGATGCGGCTCCACTCGAGCGACAGCCGGTGCGCGCCGTGGCCGTCGGCCGCGGCGAGGGCGAAGTCCTCGTCGAAGCGCTCGTAGTGGCGGCAGGCGTCCCCGCTCACGGTGCCGTCGGCGATCGCGCCCGGCTGCCGCTCGAACCGCCACCAGTCGTTCCACCGGTTGCCGCCCTCGACCTGGTGGGCCGAGGTCGCCGCGCCCCACAGGAACCCGGGCGGGAACGTGCGGGAGAGTCCGGTCGCCGGTCCGCTCATGCCTCGCCTCTCCTCCGGGCACGGTCGCGCGGGCCCGGCGCCGCGGCGCCGCCCGCGCCGCAGGGTAGCAGGAGCGCCGCCGGCGCCGCAGCGGCCCGGCGCGTGACGCGGCG
>CAZKQE010000324.1:0-3381 GCA_964554725.1 uncultured bacterium | reverse complement strand
CGGCCACCGCACCGCGGCCTCGGCGGACAGCGTCGCCGCCGGCACGCCGAGCGGGGCCGTGAAGGCGCCCCCGGCCGCGGACAGGCCGGCGGCGAGCAGCAGGGCGAGACGGATCCGCGCCCCGGTCACTCCCATTCGATGGTGGCCGGGGGCTTGCTCGTGCAGTCGTAGACGACGCGGTTCACGCCGCGCACCTCGTTCGCGATGCGGCTCGCGACGCGCGCGAGCAGCGAGGCCGGCAGGCGCGTCCAGTCGGCGGTCATGCCGTCCGAGCTGTTCACCGCGCGCAGGGCGATGACCTTCTCGTAGGAGCGCTCGTCCCCTTTGACGCCCACGGTCGAGACCGGCAGCAGCACCGCGAACGCCTGCCAGGTGCGGTGGTACCACTTCGCGCGGCGCAGCTCCTCGATGAAGATCGCGTCCGCGCGGCGCAGCACCTCGAGGTCGGCCGGCTCGACCGCGCCCAGTGTCCGCACCGCGAGGCCCGGGCCCGGGAACGGGTGCCGGTCCACCAGGTGGTCGGGCAGCCCGAGGGCGCGGCCCAGGTCGCGCACCTCGTCCTTGAACAGCCAGCGCAGCGGCTCGACCAGCGCCAGGTTCATGCGCTCGGGGAGGCCGCCCACGTTGTGGTGGGTCTTGATCACCTGCGCCCCCCAGCCCGCCGACGCGCTCTCGATGACGTCCGGGTAGAGCGTGCCCTGGGCGAGGAACTCGATCGGCCCGAGCCGATTCGCCTCCTCCTCGAAGACGGCGATGAACTCGCCGCCGATGATCTTGCGCTTGCGCTCCGGATCGGTGACGCCGGCGAGCCGGGCCAGGAAACGCTCGCGGGCGTCCACCACGGTGAGCCGCAGCCCGCGCCTCTCCCCCAGCTCGCGCGCCACCTCCGCGGCCTCGCCCTCGCGCAGCAGCCCGTGGTCCACCAGCACGCAGACGAGCCGCTTCCCCACCGCGCGGTGGCAGAGCGTCGCCACCACGCTGCTGTCCACGCCGCCCGAGAGCCCGCACAGGATGTGGCCCTCCGCCCCCACCTGCGCCCGGATGTCGGCGACCGCCTCGCGCAGGAAGTTCCTCATGCTCCAGCCGCCCTTCAGCCCGGCGACGCGGAACAGGAAGTTGTGGAGCACCTTCCGGCCGTACGGCGAATGGACCACCTCGGGGTGGAACTGGATGAGGTGGAACGGGTGACGCTCGTGCATCGCCGCGGCGAACGCGCAGCTCGCGGTGTGCGCCACCTTGCGCCAGCCCGGTCCCAGAGCCTGCACCTCGTCGCCGTGGCTCATCCAGGCGCGGAACCGCTTCGGCACCCCGGCGAACAGCGGCGACGGCCGGTCCACCACGAAGGTCGCGGTCCCGTACTCGGCGCGCGCGGCCTTCGCGACCCTCCCGCCCTGGAGCTGCATGGTCGCCTGGAACCCGTAGCAGATGCCGAGCAGCGGCAGCTTCAGCGCGTAGAGGTCGGGGTCGGGCAGCGGCGCCGCGGCCCGGTAGCCGCTCGCCGGCGAGCCGGACAGGATCACGGCGCGCGGCCGCCGCGCCCGCACCTCCGCCGCCGCCGTGGTGCCGGGGACGATCTCCGAGAACACCCCCTGCTCGCGCACCCGGCGCGCGATCAGTTGCGTGTACTGGGAGCCGAAGTCGAGGATGAGGACGAGCTCGCGCGGCATCGGCGTCAGTCCCGGGCGCGGCCGGCCGGCGCCGCGCTCAATGCCGGAACTCCCGGCGGTCGGTGAACACCATCGCCAGGCCGTGCGCGTCGCAGGCGGCGATCACCTCGGCGTCGCGCATCGAGCCGCCCGGCTGCACGATCGCCGCGATCCCGGCCTCCGCCGCGTGCTCGACGTTGTCGGCGAACGGCAGGAACCCGTCCGAGGCCAGCACCGCGCCGCGCACCTCGTGGCCGGCCCGGCGCGCCTTGAGGAGCGCCACGTCCACCGCGTCCACCCGGCTGGTCTGACCCGAGCCGAGGCCGACCAGCGCGGTGCCGCGCGCGAGCGCGATCGCGTTCGAGCGCGCCGCGGCCACCACCTCCCAGGCGAAGCGCAGCGCCTCCTCCTCCCCGGCGTCCGGCGCCCGGCGCGTCACCCCGCGCCACGCGGGCGGCGGCTCGCCGCCGGCGCGCTGCAGCAGGGCCCACCGCCCGGCGAGCCGCACCTCCCACGGATCCGGGCCCGCAAGATCCTCCGCCGCAAGGCGTAACGTTCGCAGGTTCTTCTTCGACGCGAAGGCCTCCACGGCCGCGGCGGAGAACTCCGGCGCCACCACGCACTCGACGAACCGGCGCGCCACCGCGGCCGCCGCCGCGCCGTCCAGCGGGCGGTTGAAGGCGACGATGCCGCCGTAGGCGGACTGCTCGTCGCAGCGCAGCGCGGCCGCGTAGGCCTCCGCCGCCGTCGCGGCACAGGCCGCCCCGCAGGGCTGGTTGTGCTTCACGATGACGCAGGCGGGCTCCGCGAAGCGCCCGGCGAGCCGCACCGCGGCCTCGATGTCGAGCAGGTTGTTGTACGAGACCTCCTTGCCCTCGCGCAGCAGCGGCAGGCTCCCGCCCGCGCCCGGCCCGGCGTAGAGGGCGGCCTCCTGGTGCGGGTTCTCGCCGTATCGGAGCCCGCGCAGGCGTTCGTAGGCGAGCACGAGGACCGGCGGCGCCGGGCCGCCCCCGGCGTCGCGGCGCGCCAGCTCGGCGGCGATCACCGCGTCGTAGCGCGCGGTGTGGGCGAAGGCGCCGACCGCCCAGCGGCGGCGCGTCGCGGCGTCGGCGGTCCCCGCGCGCAGCGCCTCCAGCACCTCGTCGTAGCGCGCGGGATCGTGGACCACCGTGACGTCGGCGTGGTTCTTGGCCGCCGCGCGCAGCAGCGCCACCCCGCCGATGTCGATCTCCTCGACCGCGCCCGCGTCGTCGAGGGCGCGTGCGCGCTCCGCGAACGGGTAGAGGGTCACCGCCACCAGGTCGATCGGTCCCACCCCGCGCTCGGCGAGCGCCGCCATGTCGTCCTCGCTCCCGCGCCGCGCCAGGATCGGCGCGTGGACCAGCGGGTGGAGCGTCTTGACCCGCCCGCCCAGCAGCTCGGGCGAGCCGGTCCACGATTCCACGCGGGTCACCGCCACCCCGCCCGCCTCGAGATGGGCGGCGGTGCCGCCCGAGGCGAGGATGCGGGTCCCGCCCGCGGCCAGCGCGCGCGCGAACTCGAGCGCCCCGCGCCGGTCCGAGAGCGACAGCAGGGCCGCGGTCGGCCAGCCGGCGGCGCGGGCGGTCGCGGCGCTCACGCCGCCGCCCCGGTCAGGCGGCGCTCCGCCTCGGCGTAGCGCGCCGCGGTGAGGCGCACGACCTCGTCCGGCAGCGCCGGCGCCGGCGGCTCGTGGTCCCAGCCCGAGCGGTCGAGC
>CAZKQE010000323.1:0-3414 GCA_964554725.1 uncultured bacterium | reverse complement strand
GCCGCCTCGAGGCAGGCCAGCACCTGCGCGGCGAACGCCTCGTTGATCTCGAACAGCTCGCAGTCCGCCAGCTCGAGCGAGGCCTGCCGCAGCGCCTTCGCCGCCGCCACGACCGGCCCCAGCCCCATGCGGCTCGGCGACAGGCCGGCGAACGCGAAGCTGCGGATGCGTCCGAGCGGCGGCACCGGCCAGCGCTCGGCGGTGGCCTGGTCGCCGATGAGCAGCGCCACCGCACCGTCGGTGACCTGGCAGGCGTTGCCGACGGTGACCGTGCCGTTCCGGCGGTCGAAGTAGGGCTTGAGCTTCGCCAGCGCCTCGAGGGTCTGGCCCTCGCGGGGCCCGACGTCGTCCCGCACCATCTCGTGCGCGGGCCCGGGGAAGATCGGCACGATCTCCTCGCGCAGGCGCTCGCGGGCGGCGATCGCGCGCTGATGGCTCTGCAGCGCGAACCGGTCCTGCTCGAGACGCGGGATGCGGAACTCGCGGCTCAGCACCTCGGCGGTCTGCCCCATGTTGAGCCCGCACACGTAGTCGGTCAGCCCCTCGGCGAGGGCGATGCGCGGGGCCAGCATCGCGGGCCGGAAGCGGGTGAGCACGCCCAGCTTCCCGAGCGGCGACTTCGCCCGCATCAGCGCCTCCAGCCACTCCGCGTAGACCGGGCGGAAGAGCAGCGGCATCTGGCTCATGGACTCCATGCCGCCGGCGAGCACCAGCGAGGCGGCCCCGGCGCGGATGCGGTGGGCCGCACCCGCCACCGCCTCCATGCCCGAGGCGCAGTTCCGATGCACGCTCACCGCCGGGACCGGCTCGGGGACGCCGGCGAGCAGCGCCGTGATCCGGGCGACGTTCGCCGCCTCGGACGGGTTCCCGCAGTTGCCGAAGATCACCTCGTCGAGGCGCGCGGGGTCCACGTCCTGGCGCGCCAGCAGCTCGGCGGTCGCCATGCGCCCCAGCTCGTAGACCGGGGAGCGCTTGAGCACGCCGCCGGCCTTGGCGAACGGCGTGCGCACGCCGGCGAGGATCCAGACCGGGGCCGTGCTCATCCGCGCCTGGTGAGCTTCTCCAGCAGGGTGCGCGCCTCCGCCTGCAGACCCGGGTCGCGCGGGCGGTGGGCGGGAATGCCGAGCGCGCGCTCCAGCTCGCGCTTCGCGTCGTCGGGGCGGTCGAACTCGAGATAGGTGCGCGCCAGCTCCATCCGCGCCTCGATCGCCTCGGGCGCCAGCTCCACCGCCTTCTCGAGGTCGCGCACGGCGTTCTCCCTGGACGCGCCCTTGGGGACTTTGGCGAGCAGCACCTTGCTCCACGTCCGCTCCCACAGCCCGCGGGTCGAGAGCCGGCGGTGCCAGCGGCCGCGCTCCAGGTAGGCGCGGGCGATCCCGGGGTCGAGCCCGATCGCCCGGTCCAGCTCGGAACGGATCTCCCGCCACAGGCCGGCGCGGGTCTTGGGGCCCTCCATCTCGGTCTGCTGGCGCAGCGCGACCGCGAGCCACACGTGCGCGTGCGGCTGGTCCGGGGCCGCCTTGACCGCCGCGCGCGCGTGCTCGACCGCGGCGGCGATCAGCCGGCGGCGCTCCTCGTCCTTCGCCTCCTCGCCCAGCTCGGATTCCACCCGGGCGAGCCCGACCAGGGCGCCGTAGTGGGTCGCGTCGCGGGCCTGCGCCCCCTGGTAGGCGGCCAGCGCCTCGCGCAGCTGGCCGCGCGCGTAGGACTCGTCGCCGCGTCCGATCGCCGCGTCGACCTCGGCGGTGGCGGCCGCGACCCCGGCGGGCGGGATCGCGAGGGCGGAGGTGAGGGCCACCGCGCAGCTGAGGGAACGAAGACCGATCATCGTGGTTCTCCGCCGCGGCCGGCCCGGCGCCACCTGCCGACGGTCCGGCCGACTGTGGCCCACCCTCCCCCGGCTGTCAACGAGCGGGCCCGGCGCGCGGCCGGCGGCGCACGGCCCGGGGCGCGCGTGTCGCATCGCGCCTCGGGCCGGGAGCCGGGCGGCACGGGATCGCGCTTGTCGCGACGTGGCGCCGGATGCTACCTCTTGGCCGCGGCGCGCCCGTCCGGGGCGACGCCCGGCCGCTCGAGGGAGGCAGGATGCCCGTCGCCGACACGTTGATCCGGATCTTCCTCGACGCGGTCGCGACCCACCGCCGCCCCGACCAGTTCCTGCGCCGCACCCCCGGCGGCTGGGAGAGCATCGGCGCCGAGCGGGCGCTCGCCGACGTCGAATCGCTGGCGCTGGCGCTGCGCGAGCTGGGGGTGGCCCGCGGCGAGCGCGTCGCCCTGCTGAGCGAGAACCGCTACGAGTGGGCCGTCACCGACCTGGCGGTGCTCGGCCTCGGCGCGGTGACGGTGCCCATCTACCCGACCCTGACCCCGGGCCAGGTGCGCGACCTGCTCGCGAACTGCGAGGCGATGGCGCTGGTGGTCTCGACCTCCGCCCAGCTCGAGAAGGCGCGGACGGCCGCCGCCGGGCTCGCCCACGTCCGTGCGCTCGTCGCGATGGACGCGCCGGCCGCCGGCGTCCCGGACGGCGGGCACACGTTCGCGGCGCTGCTCGAGCGCGGAGCGGCGCTGCGCCGGGCCGAGCCCGGGGCGTTCGCCGCCGCCGCCGCCGCGGTGCGCGCGGAGGACCTCGCCACGATCATCTACACGTCGGGGACCACCGGCGAGCCCAAGGGGGCGATGCTCAGCCACGGGAACATCGCCTCGAACGTCGAGGCGTCGCTGCGGGTGCTCCACTACGAGAGCACGGACCGCCACCTGTCGTTCCTGCCGCTGTGCCACATCTTCGAGCGCATGGCCGGCTTCTACAGCGTCCTCGCCTGCGGCGCCGGGATCGCCTACGCCGGGGCGATCGACACGGTGGGCGCCGACGCGATCGAGGTGCGGCCGACGATCATGACCGCGGTGCCGCGGTTCTTCGAGAAGGTGCACGCCCGCGTGCTCGCCGCGAGCGCCGAGCGGCCTCCGATCGCCCGCGCCCTGTTCCGCTGGGGGCTCGGCCTCGGCCTCGCGCGCGCCCGCGCGCACTACGCGCGCCGGGCGACGCCGCCCGCGACGGCGCTGATGCTGCCGCTCGCCGACCGCCTGGTGATGTCGAAGATCCGGGCCCGCATGGGCGGACGCCTGCGCTTCTGCGTGTCGGGCAGCGCGCCGCTGTCGCCGGCGGTGATGGAGTTCTTCTACGCGATCGGCATCCCGATCATCGAGGGCTACGGCCTCACCGAGACCTCGCCGGTGATCACCGTGAACCCGTTCGGGCGCGAGAAACCCGGCACGGTCGGACCGCCGATCCCGGGGGTCGAGGTGCGGATCGGCGAGCAGGGCGAGATCCTGACCCGCGGTCCGCACGTGATGAAGGGCTACTACCGGAACGAGGCCGCGACCCGCGAGGCGATCCGCGACGGCTGGTTCCACACC
>CAZKQE010000322.1:0-3420 GCA_964554725.1 uncultured bacterium | reverse complement strand
CGGCGCGGCCGGGGCGCCCGGTGACGGCGATCAGGTCCCCGGGCCGCGCGCCGTGGCGGGTCCAGGCCGCCCCGCGCGCGGCCTCCCCGACCAGGGTGAGCGCGAACCACTCCTCGCCGCCCACCGCGGTGAGGTTGCCGCCGACGATCCCCGCCCCGTCGCGCGCGAGCGCGGCGGCGAGGCCGCGCTGCAGGTCGAGCAGGGCGTCGGCGTCGTGCGCGGGCCGCACGCCGGCCGCGAGCAGCGCCCAGCGCGGGGTCGCCGCCATCGCCGCCAGGTCGCTCAGGTTCGCCGCCGCGAGACGGGCGCCGAGATGGAGCGGCGGGAGCCATCCCGGGAGGTAGTGGCGGCCCTCGACGAAGGCGTCGGTGGTCACCACCAGGTCGTGGCCGGCGGCGGGGCGCAGCACCGCGGCGTCGTCGCCCGCGTCCACCACCGTGCCGTCGGGCGGGCGGCGCGCCGCCGCCAGCCGCCGCAGCACCTCGACCTCGCCCAGCTCGCTCAGCGTGGGCATCGCGCCCCTCTCCCGAACCGGCTAGCGCGGATCGCGGACCTCGATCGGTCCCAGGCCTTCGAGCGCCTGCTTCGCCGTCGCCGGGTCGGAGACCACGAGGATGCGCAGGTCGTCCACGCAGAAGTACGACTTCAGCGCCCGCCGGCAGTCGGCCATCGTCACGGCGTCGATGCGGTCCCGGAACGTCTCGACGTAGCGGGGGTCGAGCCCGTAGAACTCGATGTCGAGGAGCTGCGCCGCGAGCTCGTCGGGCGCCTGCAGCCCGAGCGGGAACTGCCCGGTGAGGTAGCGCTTGGCCTTCGCCAGCTCGTCGTCGGTCGGCCCGGCGTCCTGCAGCGTCCGCACCACCTTGAGCGCCTCGTCGATCGTCTTCCGCAGCGTCTCGTTCTTCGTGAAGGTGGAGATGCGGAACGTGCCGGCGTTGCGCAGCATCCCGAACCGGCTCGAGATGCTGTAGGTGAGCCCCTGCACCACGCGGATCTCGTTCACGAGCCGCGAGGTGAACCCGGCGCCGAGGATCGTGTTGGCGACCGTGATCGGGTAGAAGTCGGGATGGTTGCGCGGCACGCCCATGCAGGCGAGCCGGATCTGCGTCTGCGTGACCTCGGGCTTGTGGATGATCCGGACCTGCCGCCCGGGCGCCTGCGGCACCGGCGTGTAGGCGTCGCCGGGGCGGCCGCCCGCGCCCTTCCAGCCGGCGAACGCGCGCTCGAGCGCCGCCTTGACCGCGACCGGGTCCACGTCGCCGACCACCGCCAGCATCGCCTGATCGGGGCGGAAGTGCCGCGCGTGGAACGCGGTGATGTCCTCGCGGGTCAGCGCCCCCACCGTGCGCTCCCAGCCGATCCCCGGGTGGGCGAGCCGGCTCTCCCCGAACAGGAACGGCCCCAGCTCGAGGTTCGCGAGCGTGCCGGGATCGTCGCGCTGGCTGACGATCGCGCCCAGCGTCTCGTCGCGCTTGCGCTCGACCTCGGCGGGCGGGAAGGTCGGCGCGGTCGTCACGTCGCGCAGCAGCTCGAGTCCGATCGCCAGGTCCTTCTTCAGCACCTCGCAGGTGAGGACGATCTGCTCGGTCGAGGCGGACGCGCGCAGCGTGCCGCCGACGAAGGCGATCTCCTCGGCGATCCGCTGCGCGTCGCGCTCCCCGGCCCCCTGGGTGAGCAGCTCCGTGGTGAGGCTCGCCAGCCCCTCCTTGCCGGCCGGGTCGTTCACCGAACCGGCGCGGACCACCAGCCGGAAGTCCACCAGCGGCAGCCGTCGCGTCGGCATGATGTACACGACCAGACCGTTCTTGAGCGTCGTGCGCGTGTAGGCGGGCAGCTGGAGCGGCGCCGCCGGCGCCGGCGCGGGCGCCAGCAGGGCGAGCAGGACGGGGACCACGAAGACGGACGCGGCGCGACGCGGCATGACGGCCTCCCGGGTGGGCATGTCAGTCCGCCGCCTGGGCGGCCGGATCGGTCTTCGGCACCAGCACCACGACGGTGCGCCGCAGCGGGTCGAAGACGCGGGCCGCGACCCGGCGGCAGTCCTCCGCCGTCACCGCGCGGTAGCGCTCGATGGTCCGGAACATGGCGGCATAGTCGCCGAACACGTGCTCGTAGAAGCCGAGCTGCTCGCCGACCCCGTTGTTGGTCTTGAGCGAGCGCACGAACGCGGCCTCCAGCAGGTTCTTCGCCTTCTCGAGCTCCCGCGCGGTCGGCCCCGTCTTCGCCAGCGTGTCGAGCAGGGCGTAGACGGCGGACTCGCCCTCCGCGGCGCTGCGGCCGGGCTTCATCTCGACGTAGAACTCGAACAGCGTGGGGTCGAGGCGGGTGCGGAAGAAGGTGCTGGCGGAGAGCGCGATCTGGCGCCGGTAGACGAGGTCCTGGTGGAGCCGCGACGACTCGCCGTCCGAGAGGATCGAGGACAGCACGTCGAGCACCGCGACGTCGTCGCTCGCCACGCCCGGCGCCTTGTAGCCGAGCTGGAAGCTGACGTGCTCGGCCGGATAGTGGACCTCGGCGCGCCGCTCGCCCCGCTGCTCGGGCTCGGCGGTGAACGGCGCCGGCGGCGGCGGCTGCGCCGGCAGGCCGCCGAAGGAGCGCTCGATCTTCGCCAGCGCCGTCTTCGTGTCGAAGTCGCCGGTGAGGACCAGGATGCAGTTGTACGGCGCGTAGTAGGTGCGGAAGTAGGCGACGCACTCGTCGCGGGTGATGCGCTCGAGGTCGCTCATCCAGCCCACGACCGGCCAGCGGTAGGGCGAGGCGAGGAAGGCCGCGGCGTAGAGCTGCTCGTCGAGCATGCCGGCGATGTCGTTGTCGGTGCGCAGCCGCCGCTCCTCGCGCACCACCTCGATCTCGCTCTTGAGCTGCTCGGGCAGCAGCGAGAGCGAGGCCATGCGGTCGGAGTCCAGCTCGAACACCACGTCGAGCCGGTCGGAGGCGATGTCCTCGTAGTAGGCGGTCATGTCGCGGTCGGTGAACGCGTTCGAGTAGCCGCCGTTCGACTCGAGGATGCGGTCGTACTCCTTGGGCGGCACGTTCTTCGAGCCGTTGAACATCATGTGCTCGAAGTAGTGCGAGATCCCGGTGATCCCGGGCGCTTCGTTCCGCGAGCCCACCTTGAACCACTGCCAGAAGGTGACCGCCGGCACCGAGTGGTCCTCGTGGGTGAGCACGACCAGACCGTTGCGGAGCCGGTGGCGCTCGACCTTGAAGGTGGCGGGCGTGAGCGCCGGGCCCCCGGCGGGCGCCGTCGTGGCGCGCGCGGCGGCCGCGGGTGCGGGCGTCGCCGCGAGCGAGAGGGTGAGCGCGAGCACGAGCGCGCCGGCGGCGCGCGAGGCGGGGTGCATGGGACCTCCGGAGGATCGGGCGCGGGCCGGGAACGACGCGCGGGACTCGGCGAAGTCTAGCCGCGCCCCGCGCGGC
>CAZKQE010000321.1:0-3433 GCA_964554725.1 uncultured bacterium | reverse complement strand
CGATGCGGGCGAACCGCTCGAAGTCGATGACCCGCGGGTAGGCGCTGGCGCCGGCGACGATGAGCTTCGGACGGTGCTCGCGGGCGAGGGCCTCCACCTGGTCGTAGTCGATGCGCCCGTCCTCGGGCCGCACGCCGTACTGCACCGCCTTGAACAGCCGGCCCGAGAACGACACCGGATGCCCGTGGGTGAGGTGTCCGCCGTGGGCGAGGCTCATGCCGAGCAGCGTGCTCCCGGGCGCGGCGACCGCGAGGTAGGCGGCGAGGTTCGCCGACGCCCCCGAGTGCGCCTGCACGTTCGCGTGGTCGGCCGCGAACAGCCGGCCGATCCGCTCGAGCGCCAGCTCCTCGGCCCGGTCCACGAACTCGCAGCCCCCGTAGTAGCGCTTGCGCGGCAGCCCTTCGGCGTACTTGTTGTTCATCACCGAGCCCAGCGCCTCGAGCACCGCCTCGCTGGCGAAGTTCTCGGAGGCGATCAGCTCGAGGGTCTCCACCTGCCGGCGGCGCTCGCCGGCGATGGCGTCGAAGAGGGCGGGATCACGCTCGCGCAGGTCGGACATGGTCACCTCGGTCGCAGGGTGGGACGGGCGGTCTCGTAGTCGGCGATCTTGCGCAGGCGCGGCTCGTGCCGTCCGCCCTCGAACGGGGTCCCGAGCCAGATGCGGGTCCAGCGGACCGCGTCCTCGTGCGGGTTCGTGCGTCCCCCGAGCGCCAGCACGTTCGAGTCGTTGTGGAGCCGGGTGAGGCGCGCGGTCTCGTCGCTGGTCACCACCGCCGCGCGCACGCCCGGCACCTTGTTCGCGGCGATCGCCTCGCCGATGCCGCTGCCACCGAGCACGATGCCGCGCTCGGCGCGGCCGTCGGCGACCTGCTCGGCGACCGGGAAGCAGACGTCGGGGTAGTCCACCGGCGGCTCGGCGGCGTGGGTGCCGACGTCGTGGACCTCGTGCCCGAGCGCGCGCAGGTCGCCCACGAGCCGCTCCTTGAGCGCGAAGCCCGCGTGGTCGCTGCCGATCGCGATGCGCATGCGAGCCTCCCTGTCCGCGCGCCCCGCCCGTGCCGGGCGGGCCCCCGCCGGGTCGCGGGGACGCCGCCTAGGTCCGCCGCGCGCCCGGGGCGGCCGCCGCCGGCTGCGGCACCGCGGTGAGCCAGCGATGGCGGTCGGCGGTCTCGCCGCGGACGATGGCGAAGAACGCGTCCTGGATCGCGCGCGTGACCTTGCCGGGCGAGCCGTCGCCGACCGCGATGCGGTCCACCGACACGACCGGCGTGACCTCGACCGCGGTGCCGGCGAGGAACACCTCGTCGGCGACGTAGAGCATCTCGCGCGGCATCACCGCCTCGCGCACCGTGAGGCCCTGCTCGCGGGCCAGCGTCATCACCGAATCGCGGGTGATGCCGGCCAGGATGCTGTTGTGGAGCGGCGGCGTGACCAGCTCGCCGCGGACCACCGCGAACAGGTTCTGCCCGCTGCCCTCGCTGACGAAGCCGCCGACGTCGAGCGCGACCGCCTCGTCGTAGCCGTCCACCAGCGCCTCCATCTTCATCAGCTGCGAGTTCATGTAGTTCGCCGACGCCTTGGCCATCGCCGGCAGCGTGTTGGGCGAGATCCGCCACCACGAGCTGATCTTGACCGCGACGCCCTTGGTGAGCGCGTCGTCGCCCAGGTACTTGCCCCACGGGAAGGCGGCCACCGCGACCTCGACCGGGGAGCCGAACGGGTTCACGCCGAGGTTCTCGTAGCCGCGGTAGATGAGCGGGCGCAGGTAGCAGGCCTTGAGGTCGTTCACCGCCACCACGTCGAGGCAGACCTGGCGGATCTGGTCGCGGCTGAACGGCAGCTCCATCCGGTAGATGCGGGCGGAGTACATGAGCCGGTCCACGTGCTCGTCGAGGCGGAAGATCGCCGGGCCCCGTTTCGTGTCGTAGGCGCGGATCCCCTCGAACACGCTGGAGCCGTAGTGCGCCACGTGGGAGAGGACGTGGATCTTCGCGTCGTCCCACGCGACCCAGCGGCCGTTCATCCAGATCTTGTCCACCTTGGTCAGCGCCATCTGTCACCTCGCAGGGCCGCCACCGCACGGCCGATCGCTCTGTGGACACGGCCGCGGCCGCGCGACCACGGCCACGGAGCCAGCCACCCACGCCCGCTCACGTCGAACGGGCTCCCGACGCCTCCCGGATGGACGGCACCACGCGTTCGAGGTGGTGCTGGATCCGGCGCCAGCACTCCTCGTAGGCCTCGCTCGACCCGCCGAAGGGGTCGCTAATCTCGAGACCCGGGTCCCCGGGCGGCGGCCACTCCGCGAGGAGGTGGCTGCGCTCGGGGTCCGCTCCCAGCGCCCGGACCGCGGCGAGATGATTGCGCTCCATCGCCAGCACCATGTCGGCCCCCCGCACGATCGCCGGCGTCAGCCGCCGGGACCGGTGCTCGGAGAGGTCGACCCCGGCGCGCGCCGCCACCCGGACCGCCGCCTCGGTCGCCGGCTGGTCGTCCCAGGCCGCGGTGCCGGCCGACTCCACGACGATGCGCCCGCCGTCGGCCGCCAGCCGCCGGCGCAGGGCGCCGGCCGCCATCGGACTGCGGCAGGTGTTCCCGGTGCAGACCAGGAGCACGCGGAAGACCGGTTCGCCGGGTGACATGGACACCCAAGGATAGAGGTCGCGCTCCGGCGCCGTCAATCGCCGCCCCCGGTCGCGTCCTCGAGGTCGGGGACCACCGCCGCCACGTCCACCTGTCCCCGGCGCAGCAGCCGCGGGCGCGCGCCGGTGACGTCGACCAGCGTCGAGGGGACGCCCCCGTGCCGCGGGCCGCCGTCGATCACCAGGTCGAGCTGGTTGCCGAAGATCCGCACCACCTCCTCGGCGGTCTCGGCCGGGCGCTGGCCCGAGATGTTCGCGCTGCTCGACACCACCGGGCCGCCGATGCGCTCGAGCAGCCGTTCGCTGAGCGTGTCCTTCGGGCAGCGCAGCGCCACCGTCCCCCCCGCCCCCTGCACGCGCGCCGGCACGATCGGGGCGGCGCGGAAGATGAGCGAGAGCGGGCCGGGCCAGAACTGCGCCATCATCCGCTCCGCCGCCTCCCCGACCTCGGCGGCGAGCCCGTAGACCTGGCTGGGTTCCGGGATCAGCGAGATCACCGCCAGCGAGAGGTCCCGGCGCTTGAGCCGGGCGACCATCTCCACCGCCGAGACGTCGAACAGCGAGCAGCCGAGCCCGTACAGGGTGTCGGTCGGGAACGCGATCACCCCGCCGCGCAGCACCGCCTCCGCCGCCTCGCGCTGCGCCGCCTCGTCGGGATGCTCGGGGTCCACCTTCATCACCTGCATGCCGGGTCCTCCGCCGCGCCCCGGGCCGGGGCGGCCGTCGCGGCAGCGGCCGCCGCGATGTCGCGCCGGCAGCGCCAGCCGCTCCCGCCCAGCCGGTCCACCGCC
>CAZKQE010000320.1:0-3448 GCA_964554725.1 uncultured bacterium | reverse complement strand
CGAGGCGATCCAGAACTACGCGAAGAAGGCCTACAACATGCTCATCGGCGAGCAGACCGCCGAGCGGATCAAGATCGAGATCGGCTCGGCGTTCCCGCTCCCCGAGGAGATGGACATGGAGATCAAGGGCCGCGACCTGGTGCGGGGGATCCCGCGCACGCTCCGCGTCTCGAGCGTCGAGATCCGCGAGGCGCTCCAGGAGCCGGTGGGGCAGATCGTCAACGCCCTGCGCGAGTCGCTCGAGCGCACCCCGCCCGAGCTGGCGGCCGACATCGTGGACCGCGGCATCTTCCTCACCGGCGGAGGCGCCCTCCTGCGCGGCCTCGACCTGCTCCTGCGCGAGGTGACGAACCTCAACATCCGTGTCGCCCAGGACCCGCTCACCTGCGTCGTGCTCGGGGCGGGCAAGATCCTCGAGCACATCGAGGAGTACGAAAAGGTCATCCTGAGCGGCGACAAGGGGTAACCCGATGGGAGGACTCCTCCCGCCCGCCGAGCGCCGGAGCAGCGCCCTGGTGGCGCTCTACGTGGCGGTGTCGCTGCTGCTGCTCGCCGCCGGCGAGCGGCTCCCGCAGGCGAGCCTGCGCGGGCTCGGGGCGGCGGTGTTCGCCCCGCTCGACCGGATCATCATGGCGGCCGACCGGGTCTCGGCCTCCTGGCGCGAGAACCGGGAGCTGCACCAGCGCGTCGCCGTGCTCGAGCTCGAGAACACCCGCCTGCGCGGGCTCGCCGAGGAGAACCGCGCGCTCCGCCGCCAGCTCTCCCTGCCCGGCTACCAGGGCCCGACCCTGCGGCCCGCCGAGGTGCTCTCGCTCACCGGCGAACCCCACCCCGCGTCGGCCACGCTCAGCGCCGGGGCCGAGCACGGGGTGCGCCCGGGCGACGCGGTGGTGACGAGCGAGGGGCTGGTCGGCCGCATCGGCGAGGTGTATCCCTCGTACTCCCGCGTGGTCCTGCTCACCGACCCGCATGCCGCGGTCTCGTGCGAGATCGAGAGCACGGGCGTGCTCGGGGTGCTCCGCTTCGCCGCCGCGCCGCGCCCGCGGCTGGTCCTCACCCTGGTGCCGTTCGCCGACACCGTGCGCGTGGGGGAGCGCGTCCTCACCTCGGGGCACTCGCGGCGTTATCCGCGCGGCATCCCGGTCGGCCGGGTGGTGCGCCTCGGGACCTCGGAAGGGGGCCTCACGCAGGAGATCGAGCTGGAACCCGCGGCGCGGCTCACGCGCCTGCGGCACGCCTTCATCATCCCCGGTCCGGCGGAGCGGAGGATCGTCCCGTGAGCGGTCTCGGCGGCTTCCTGCTCGGCATGGTCGTGGTGCTGCTCCTCCGCTCCACCGCACTCGCCCCGCTCGCCGCCCGCGGCATCGTCGTCGACCTGCTCACGTTCGCGACCGTGTTCTGGGCGCTCCGTCACGGCGCGGTGTGGGGGGCCAGCTTCGGGTTCATCCTCGGGCTCGCCGCCGACCTCGACGCCACCCACTGGATGGGCCGCCACGCCCTGGTCCTGAGCATCATCGGCTACGCGAGCGGTCGCCTCGCCGGCACGCTGGTGCGCGAGAGCGGCCGGACCCAGCTGCTGCTCATCGGGCTCGCGGTCGCGGTCCATCAGGCCTGGATCGTCCCGTTCGAGCTCGGCGGGCTCGAGGGCCTGGGCTCGGGCTGGCCCTATCTGCTGCGCCGGATGCTGTTCGGCGCCCTCGCCACCGCCCCGGTCGGGGCGCTCGTGCTGGTCGTCGCCCGCCGGCTGTCGGGCCGTTCCCCATTCGGACATGCGCACGTCCACCCTGGCTAGGCGCGACCGCGACGAGCGGTTCGGCCTCCTCGCCATGCTGGTGCTGGCGGGGCTCGCGCTCATCGTGATCGGCCTGCTGCGCCTCCAGGTCGCCCAGCACGACCGCTACCGCCAGCTGTCCGAGGAGAACCGGGTGCGGCTCGAGGTGCTGCGCGCCCCGCGCGGGGCGATCTACGACCGCAACGGCGAGCTGCTCGCCGACAGCTATCCGGCGTTCAACATCGTCTTCCGCCCGATGCCGGCCGAGAGCACCGAGCACGTGCGCGTCACCGCCACCGCCGACTGGATGCTGCGCCTCTCGTCGCTGGTTGAGGTGGACACCACCGCCCTGCGTCAGATGGTCCGCATCGCGCACACCACCGGCAAGGGGACGGTGCTGCGCCGCGCCGCGCCGCCGGCGGTGCTGGCGGCGGTCGAGGAGCACCGCGGCGAGCTGCCGGGCATCGAGGTCGTGGTGGAGCCGCTGCGTCGCTATCCGCACGGTACGCTGGCGGCCCACCTGCTCGGATACGCCGGCGAGATCAACGAGCGGGAACTCGCGGACCGGGAGGCCGAGGGGTACCGGCCCGGGGACCTGATCGGGCGGAGCGGGGTCGAGCGCAGCGGCGAGCGCGAGCTGCGGGGCCGCGACGGCGCGGAGTACGTCGTCGTCAACGCCATGGGGCGGCGGGTGTCGACCTACGCGGACGTCGCGCCGCGGGCGCCGGTGCCGGGACAGCATCTCATGCTGACGCTCGACCTCAGGGTGCAGCGCGCGCTCGAGGAGGCGATGGCCGGCGTCGAGCGCGGCGCCGCGGTCGCCCTCGACCCGCGCGACGGGGGCATCCTCGGGATGGTGAGCCGCCCCGCCTACGACCCCAACGAGTTCTCGCGCGGCCTCAGCCAGCAGACCTGGCGCGAGATGACGCGCGGGGGCGCGAACCCGCTCCTCAACCGCGCGATCCAGGGCGTCTATCCGCCGGGTTCCACGTTCAAGATCGTCACCATGCTCGCGGCGCTGCGCAGCGGGGTCGCGCTCCCCGGCACCCAGCTCCAGCCCTGCCGGGGGAGCTATCTCTTCGGCGGGCGGCCGTTCGGCTGCTGGAAGCCGGAGGGGCACGGGACGCTCGACTTCATCGGCGCGATCCAGCACTCGTGCGACGTCTACTTCTACCAGATCGGTCTGCGCCTGGGGCTGCCGCGGCTCGAGTCGGCCGCGCGCGCCCTCGGGATCGGCGAGCGCACCGGCGTGGACCTGCCGCAGGAGAACGCCGGCCTGATGCCCAGCACGGCCTGGTACGACAAGCGCTGGGGGGCGGGCCGCTGGCGGAAGGGGGTGCTGCTCAACCTGTCGATCGGCCAGGGCGAGATCCTCACCACCCCGCTCCAGCTCGCCCTGATGACCGCCGAGGCCTCCGGGAGCGGCCGCCCGCTGCGCCCGCACGTGGTCCTGCGGGTCGGCGACGGGCCGGGCACGAGCGAGGAGCGCCCGACCCAGCCGGGCGTGGTCGCCGACCGCGAGGTGTGGGAGGCGATCCATCGCGGACTCGAGCGGGTCGTCGAGGAAGGCACCGGCACCGCCGCCCGGGTGCCGGGCCTCGCGGTCGCGGGCAAGACCGGCACCGCGCAGAACCCGCACGGCGACGACCACGCCCTGTTCGTCTGCTACGCGCCGGC
>CAZKQE010000319.1:0-3453 GCA_964554725.1 uncultured bacterium | reverse complement strand
GCGTTCGCGGACGGTCTCGCCCGGATCGAGGCGCTGGCCGCCGAGGGCTGAACCGGCGCGGTCCGCCGGCATGGTGCGGGCGGCCGATCGACCGCCCGCACCGGCCGGCGTTCCCGTCAGCGCACGACGAGGATCCGGCTCACCCGCGTCTCGCCCAGACAGGTGAGGCGGATGTAGTAGACGCCCGGCGCGAGACGGTGCCCGGTGTCGTCGAGGCCGTCCCATTCGAGCCGATGGACGCCGCCCGCGAAGACGCCGTCGGCGAGCTGGCGGGCCCGCCGCCCGTCCACGGCGTAGAGGGCGATCCGCGTCTGGCCGGCGCGTGGCAGCGAGAACGTCACGGTGCCGGACCCCGCGGTCGGGTTCGGGGTCATCCCGGCGAGCGACAGCACCGCCTCGGGCACCCGCACCCGCAGGCTCGGCCCCGCCACCTCGCCCGCGTCGCCGAACAGGCCCAGCCGGTAGGTGTAGGAGGCCCCGGGCGTGACCTCGGCGTCGTGGTAGCGGCCGCCGTCCGGGCCGGCATCCACGACCGCGAGCAGGCGCTCCTCGCCACCGACCTCCGCGCGATAGAGGGCGGCCCGGGTGCTCACGCCGCCCTCGGGCGTGCTCCACACCAGGTCGATCCCGGCCTCGGCGACCGTGCCCTCGAAGCGACCGACCGTGACCGCGGTGGGCGGCGGGTTCGTCGTCGCGATCCGGTAGTCCTCGACCTCACCGAACTGCGCCACGCCGATCGCCGGGCCGAGGTCGCCGTTGATGTTCGCGACCCGGCCCTCGTCCTCGCCCAGGTCGAGACGGAATCGCGCGTAGGTCGAGGGGGCGGCGGCGGGCGGGGTCACGTCAAAGGTGAGGATGATCTTGCCGGCGGTGCCGTAGAAGGCGCTGGTCCAGTTGGGGGAGTTCGAGAAGGTCCCGTTCGTGGGGTCGCCGGACCACCAGATCTCGAGGTCGCTGTTGTCGAACACCATGTCGAGGTTCCAGTCGAAATAGCCGTTGAACATGAGCCTGCGGCCGGCGATGGCGCTGTTGTAGCGCGCGGCGTTCTTGTACGAGATCGTCACCGTGACCACGTTCGGGACGGTGCGGAACATCGGGAACGGGAACGACACCCCGTCGTCCGACGACACGTCGAGGTCGGTGACGCGGGCCTCGCATTCGGCGGCGTGGCCGTCCTCGGTGTCCCCGAGCCACTCGAGCCGCAGGGTGTCCTCGGGGAAGTAGCCGAACAGGTGGACCGGCCCGATCCCCGGCGTGTGGAGCTGGACGCCGTTCAGGAGGCGGCTGTTCGCCGCGGTGTGGACCAGCGACTGGTACATCTGGGCGCCGTTGTCCGGGGCGTCGCCCAGGTCCGGCGTGTAGAGGAAGTTCAGCGCGTTCGTGTCGTCCCCGGTGAGCACCCGCTTGGTGCCGGTGTTCGGCGCCGCCCAGTACAT
Source organism: uncultured bacterium (assembly GCA_964554725.1). Taxonomy (GTDB): domain Bacteria; phylum Eisenbacteria; class RBG-16-71-46; order RBG-16-71-46; family RBG-16-71-46; genus WS-11. Next base: position 2,017 of record CAZKQE010000319.1, on the reverse strand, counting down.
CACCGCGTTCGAGTAGGTCGCGTTCGGCTCCGGGCTGGCGTTCGAGGAGTGGTGGATGCCGAGCAGATGGCCCAGCTCGTGGAGTGCGATCGTCTCGACGTCGGCCGCGTCCGTGAGCACGGCGCCGGCCGGGAACCCGATCGCCGCCTGCGCGGTGCCGCCGTTCACGTCGATCGTGCCGGTACCGTTGTGCGCGACGGAGGTGACGCGCACCTGGTTGCCGCCGACGATGAACACGTTCACGCCCGCCACCTGGTTGATGATGTTCTGCCCGATCTGGTTCGCGGTCGCGGCGCCGTTCGTGACCGCGGCGAAGGTGACGGTCTGGTTCGCCCCGCCATCCACGCTGATCGTGAGCGTCTGGCCGTTGTTCACGTTGAAGGGCTGGACCCCGCTCAACACCCCGGTCAGCTCGTTGCCGTTCGTGTTCCACTGGAAGTCGCGGTCGTTGAAGATGATGTCGGACTCCTGGATGCGGCCGGTCGCCACCTGCGTGAAGATGCAGGTGACCCCGAGGGTCGAGCTGGGGGCGGCGCCGAACAGGCCGCTGTTGTTCGCGTTGTCGAACGCGATCACGTTCTCCTGGTCGAGTCCGGGCAGCGAGGTGCCGGTGTTGACCTGGCGGCCGAGCCCGATCAGGGCCGGCGTGACGGCGTTCCACGAGTTCGCGGCGGCCTCGATCGCGGTGAAGTCCCCGACGCCGGCGATGTCGCCGGTGCCGCCCTGGTGGATCGCGTACGGGACCTGACAGTTGTCGAACTCGCGCAGGTCCCAGTGGCGGAACACGCCGGTGGCGGGCAGGGTCGTGGGCGGGAGCAGGGCGCCGGCGTGGTTGTTCGCGGAGCTGGCGATGATGTTGAAGGCCGCGGCCGGGGCGGCGGCGGTCGCGACGGTCGCCACGATCAGCGCCAGCGCGCGACGGATGGATGCGGGACGGTTCATGGTCGTTCCCCTCGGGCGGCGGCGGGTCAGCGGGTGACGCGACGCGTGGCGGTGACACGCGCGCGCAGCGTGGCGAGGTCGGGGATGCGCTCGGGACCGGGGCCGCGCACCCATTCGACGGTCTCGAGGTCGCGGCGGGTGAGCCGCTCGCGGCCCGAGGCGTCGCGCACGACCTCGAGCTTCCCCTGGGCGAGGTCCACGGTCTCGAGCGTGCCGCGCGGGCCCGGCGCGAGGAACAGCACGACCTCCTCGCCGGCGGTGAACGCGGGCGCCCCGATGACGTCCATCGCGATGCCGTCCACCACGCCGCCGAAGTGCCGGACCTCGAACTCGGCGCCGGGCACGATCGCGCCCGCCAGCGTCTCCTCGGCCCGCAGGCGCACGGTGGTGACGATCCGGCGCCGCTCGTCCCAGGCCGAGCGGCTCGCGAGCGTGCGCGCCCGCACGACGCTGGTGGCGGCCAGCGTCAGGTCCTCGACCGAGCGGGCGATCATCGTGGTGGCGCCGGCCGGGGGAGGAGCGAGGCCGGCGAGCAGCAGGAGTGCGACGGGGAACGGACGGCGAAGCGACCGGTGCATGATCGACCCTCCCGGCGCGGCGGGATGACCGTCTCCGCCGCTGGATCGGACCCTCGCGGCGAGGGTCCGCGGCTCGTCCGCCGGGGCGGCGCTCCGCCCCGGCGGGGGGAGTGACGCGACCGGTGGGGTGGTTCGCAGGTGATCGTGTGCCGGCGACGCGGGGAGCCGCGCCCGCGAGCGCACGCGCCCCGCAGAGCGGCCGTCGCGGCCGGCTCGCCGGAGCGTGGTCCCGTCCGTGCGGCGCGTCAAGCCCGCGCTGGGGCGCGGCGGACCGGCGCGGTGGATTGGTTTGCCGTAGCGAAACCGGGCTCCGGCGGGACGCCGGCCCCATCCCCGGCGCGGACCGCGACCGCCCCGTCAGCCGCCGGGCGTCGCGGCCGCGCGGCCGGCCGGCGGGCCCTCGATCCGCCACAGGCCGCCGCGCGCCCAGCGGCCCGCGTCGTGGAACGGGCGCCCGCCGGTCATCTCGGGCGTGAGCGGGTAGGTCGTGAACACCG